>JAQBWI010000056.1 GCA_027625355.1 Pseudomonadota bacterium | reverse complement strand
AGCTGATGACATAGGTTATCCTATACTAATTAGACCATCGTATGTCTTAGGTGGAAGAGCTATGGAAATTGCATATAATGAAAAACATCTTGAGTCTTTTACAAAAAATGCGCTTGAAGCATCATCAAATAATACAATTTTAGTTGATCAATATCTCGAAAACTCAATAGAGGTCGATGTTGATTTAATAAGAGATACTAAAGGTGAAATATTCATAGCTGGCATAATGGAGCACATAGAGGAAGCTGGAATTCATTCTGGAGATAGCGCCTGTTCATTACCGCCCTTTTCAATCAATCAAGATTTACAAAATAAAATTATTAATTGGGTTTCAAAAATAGCTGAAGAAATTAAAGTCATTGGCCTCATGAACACACAGTTAGCTATTAAAGATGAGAGTATTTATGTACTAGAAGTTAACCCTAGAGCAAGTAGAACAGTTCCTTTTGTTGCTAAAGCAAGAGGTATCCCTATTGCTAAGATTGCAGCCAAGATAATGACTGGTGACCTTTTAGAAAACGTTCTTAATGATTATGATATTAAAGAATTAGAAACATTTAATGTAAAAGAATCTGTTTTTCCTTTTAACAAATTTGAAGGTGTTGATTTAATTCTTGGTCCAGAAATGAAATCCACTGGCGAAGTCATGGGAATTGATAATACATTTTTATCTGCTTTTGCCAAAAGTCAAATTGCATGTGGAACCATTCTGCCTTCCAAAGGTAAAGTTTTTATTTCTATAGATGATGATAATAAAAAATTTATCTTAACGATTGTAAAAAAACTTATTAGTCTTAACTTTATAATTGTTGCAACTAAAGGAACAGCAAAATTTTTAAATGATCACAATCTAAAAGTTGAAACAATTAATAAAGTTAAGGAAGGAGGATCTCATATTGTTAAAGCAATATCTGATAATCAAATTGATTTGGTAATTAATACTACAAAAACACAAGGGTCAATAAGAGATAGTTATAGTATTAGAAGAACATCACTAACTTTTAATGTGCCGTATTATACTACTATTGCGGGTGCAAAAGTGGCAGTTGATACAATAGAGCACTTGAAAAATAACAATCTAAAAGTTAAAAGTTTACAAGATTTAATCTAAATATATTGACTTAAGAAATATTTATATCATCATAGAGTAATGAATAAAATTCCAATGACAGCCTCAGGATATGAAGATATCCAAAATGAGTTAAAAAAACTCTTAAATAAAGATCGTCCAAATATTATTGCAGCAATAGCTGAAGCTAGAAGTCATGGAGATTTATCAGAAAATGCAGAATATCAGTATGCTAAAGAACAGCAAAGTTTAATTGAAGGTAAAATAGCCGATCTTGAAAATGCTGTTGGGAGAGCTGAAGTTATTGATGTAAAAAGTATAGCAAGTGAAGAGATTAAATTTGGAGCTACAATTGAAATAGAAGATGACGAAAGTGGTGAGCTATATTTATATCAAATAGTCGGTGATTATGAGTCAGATATTAAAAATAAAAAATTATCGGTGAGTAGTCCACTGGCAAGAGGGTTAATTAATAAAACTATTGATGACGTTGTAGAGATAAATAGCCCTAAAGGACAAAAATCTTATACAATTAAATCAATCAAGTACGTTTGAATTTAGAAAAAATTAAAATTTGGGCAGTTACTGATGGTTCAAAAGGAATGATCAGTCAAGTATTAGGATTATCAAATCAAATTAGTAAAAACATAATAGAGATTAAAACAGATCTTGTTTTTCCTTGGAATAAAATTCAACCAGGATTTTTACCAGTATATAAATGGATTTTTAAAAATAAGTTCCCGAAAGACAGCGAGCCTAATATTCTAATATCTTGTGGAAGAAAAAGTGTTTATTTTTCTTTATATTGTAAAAAAATTTTTAAAAATCTTATCAATATACATATTCAAAATCCAAAAATATCTTCAAAAAATTTTAATTTTGTGATTAGTCCAAATCATGACAGTTTAAATGGAGATAATATTATAAATTCAATTGGGGCTTTACACCATTTAAATAAAAATAATGAAAGCACTGATCAAAACCTTGTTACATGTATAATTGGTGGAGATAATCAGCATTACCATTTTGATAATATCGAAGCAGATAAATTATGTAATAAGTTAATAGAAATTAAAAATAATCAAAAAAATATGGAATTAAATATCGTCACTTCTAGAAGAACTTCTAATACTGTCAAAAAAATACTAATCGAAAAATTGAAAAATATTGCAAAAATTTGGACTGGTGAAGGAAAAAATCCTTATATAGAGTCTATCCAAAAATCATCTTTTTTTATTGTTACTTCAGACTCTACATCAATGATAAGTGAGGCTGCAATTTCTGGAAAACCTATTTATGTTTATCATTTAACATTTAAAAGAAAAAGTAAAAGAATAGAAAATTTTCATAGAGAATTTTCTGAATTAGGAATAACAAAAGATATAATAAATTTTAATCATTTAACTGATTGGTCATACGATTCATTGAATGAATCAGAAAGAATTGCTATTATTATTAAAAATAAAATAATAAAAGAAAATATATGAATTTAGAAAATTTAAAGTCGTCCGACTTTCCCTTTAAGCATTGGGAGTTTTCTAATTGTTTAGATATAAAAGCTCTGGATGAAATCTCATACTCCAGTATTCCAGAAGGAGACAGGGCTTACGATGGAACACGAGCAGCTGATCATACTGGGCATGGTGTTGATGGAAAACTTAGACTTTTCCTAGATTCAGAAAATTCTATATCATATCCTAACTTAACAAGTTTTATAAATAAGTTGCAGAAAAAAGAAGTTTATAAAATAATAAGCAGTTTAATTAATAAAGATTTGAGCAATTCATATGTAAGACTTGAAGTTATTGGTGATAAAACAGGTTT
Source organism: Pseudomonadota bacterium (assembly GCA_027625355.1). GTDB lineage: Bacteria > Pseudomonadota > Alphaproteobacteria > HIMB59 > CACPNW01. The sequence continues at coordinate 4,072 of JAQBWI010000056.1, read as the reverse complement.
CTGGCTTAAGCCTCATAAAGATATTGAGGAAAAACTTATGACTATGATGATTTGGGCAAACCCATATAATGAGTCTGATAGCTTAGGAACAGATCTTTATGACAAAGATTTTAAATTAGTAAAAACTATAAAATATATTCACAATAATGGTTATTTCTTCTCTTCAGGAGAGGATACATGGCATGGTCTTGAATTAAAAAAGATAAAAAAAGAAAGACGTTGTATTCAAATAAATTATGTATCTTTTAAAACGGATTGGCCTGTTGAAAAATAAATTATTCTAACAATATTTAATCTATGACAAAAACAGTTCAAACAGATGTACTAATTATAGGCTCGGGGCCAGCTGGTTATACTGCAGCAATATATGCCGCTAGAGCAAATTTAAAACCTCATTTAGTATCTGGTCTTGAACCAGGAGGTCAACTAACAATTACTACTGATGTGGAAAACTATCCTGGATTTGGTGATGTCATTCAAGGCCCTTGGCTTATGGAACAAATGAAAGAGCAGGCATTAAAAGTTGGTACTGAATTTCATCATGACATAGTCAATAGCGTGACGTTTGATGATAAGCCATTTTTAGCAGAAACAGACTCTGGTTTAAAATTTAATTCTAAAACTGTAATAATTGCAACAGGTGCTCAAGCCCGCTGGTTAAATTTAGAGTCAGAAAATAAATTTAAAGGATTTGGAATTTCCGCATGTGCTACTTGTGATGGCTTTTTCTTTAAAGATCAAAATATTATAGTTGTTGGTGGAGGCAATAGTGCTGTTGAAGAAGCCTTGTATTTAACAAATTTTGCTTCTAAGGTTACTTTGGTTCACAGACAAGATAAATTACGTGCAGAAAAAATTTTACAAGAAAGATTATTGAATCATCCAAAAATTGAAGTAGTTTGGAATCATGCTGTTGATGAATTTATTGGTACTGAAGAACCTCTTTCATTAAATAAAATAAAACTTAAAAATACAAAAGATAATAATGAAAAAATAATAGATGCTACTGGAGCATTTATTGCCATTGGTCATGATCCGTCTACATCATTGTTTAAAGATAAAATTAAAATGGATAATGATAATTATATTATTACAAAATCAGATAGTACTGAAACTAATGTTAAAGGTGTATTCGCTGCTGGAGATGTAAAAGATAAGATTTTCAGACAAGCTGTTACTGCTGCTGGTATGGGATGTATGGCTGCTTTAGAGGCTGAAAAATATATTGCTGAGAACTATTAACCCTGTCTAGCTTTCATTCTCGGATTCTTTTTGTTAATTACGTAAATTCTGCCTTTTCTTCTTACTAATTTACAATCTTTATCTCTAGTTTTAGCAGATTTTAATGAGCATCTAACTTTCATATTAAATGGGCTATTAAATTCTATGCTTTATTTTGTCAAACATATATTAAAAATATCTATTATATGAGGAAAATTTACCAACCTGGAAGATCAAATGTATTATCAAATAATGCCATGGTCGCAACTTCACAGCCTTTAAGCTCTCAAGAAGCTATTAATATATTAAAATTAGGTGGTAATGCTGTTGATGCAGCAATTGCTGCCTCTGCGGTTTTATCAGTAGTTGAGCCGGGCTCAACTGGAATTGGAGGGGACTGTTTTTCAATCATAAAGATGAACAACAAAAAGGCAATATCAATAAATGGCTCAGGAAAAGCTCCCAAGAAAGCAAATCTTAATTATTTTAAATCTAATAAAATTGATTCTATCGGATTATTAAGCCCTCATTCAGTTACAATTCCAGGAGCTGTAGATGCATGGTATGAGATGCATAAAAAATTTGGAAAATTAGAATTTGAGAAATTATTCTCGACAGCAATATATTATGCTAGAGAAGGTTTTCCAGTACATGAAATAGAAGCATTTCATTGGCAAAAAAATGAAGAAAAGTTAAAAAAAAATAGTGTAACGAAACAAATATTTTTAAAAGATAATAAAGCGCCAATTTTTGGAAAAAAATTTTCAAATAATCAACTTGCAAACACTCTTACATTAATTGCAAAAAAAGGAGCAAAAGCTTTTTATGAAGGAGAGATCGCAAGAGATATGGTTAATAGTTTAAATAATTTAGGAGGTCTTCACACCGAAGAAGATTTTTATAATCAAAATACAATTATTTCAGATACTTTAATTTCAAATTATAAAGATTTTGAAATTCATCAATGTCCTCCTAACGGTCCAGGCTTAGTAGTTCATTTAATGATGAAATTATTGAATAAATTTGATTGGAATAATTTTAACTATTTTGATCCAATGAGATACCATATTCAAGCTGAAGTTTCAAAAGTCTGTTTTGAGATCAAAGAAACTATTTTCGGAGATCCTCAATTTAATAAAATTGATATTGACTATTTAATTAGTAATGAGTCTATTGATAATCTGTTTAAAAAAATTAATTTAGATAAAGTTTACAGTTCAGATAACTTATTTGTTACTTCACACCCTGAGACTGTATATTTAACTGTTGTTGATAATAACCTAAACGCTGTTTCTTTTATTAATTCAATCTGTCATGCATTTGGTAGTGGTATTTGTTCTGAAAATTCTGGTATTTTATTTCAAAACCGAGGAGTAAATTTTAGATTAGAAGAAAATCACCCTAATTGTATTGATTCAAATAAGAGACCCTTACATACTATTATACCAGGTCTTTTAACAAACGAAAGTGATGAAACTGTCATGTCATTTGGGGTAATGGGAGGGCAATACCAACCAATTGGGCAAGCACATGTTTTGCAAAATATTTATGACTTTGGTATGAGTATGCAAGAAGCAATTGATACTCCAAGAGCATTCGCTCTAAATGGCAAATTGAAAGTTGAAAATTCTTTTTCAAAAAGCTCTATTGAAAATTTATCTAATCTTGGACATGATATAGAAATTATTGATGAAGGTATCGGTGGAGGTCAAGGAATTATGATAGACAGAAAAGAAGGAGTTCTAATTGGTGGATCTGACCCAAGAAAGGACGGTCTAGCAATTGGATATTAAATTATACTCTTCCAAAGACATCGTTGTATTGATTATTTACTCTTACAAAAGTTGTACATTTACTTAATTGTTTTAAAGTCGGAGCACCAACATAAGTGCAACTACTGCGAATACCACCCAAGATATCCTTAACTGTTTTTTCTAGTGATGATCTATATTCTATTCTAACTTTTTTTCCTTCTGAAGATCTGTAATCTGCTAATCCACCATAGTGTTTTTCATTTGCTTCTTCTGAGCTAGACCCATAAAATTCAATGTAACTTTTTTCATTATCTTTAATAATTTCTCCCCCTCCCTCTTTGTGACCAGCAAGCATTCCTCCTAGCATAACAAAATCAGCACCTGCTCCAAATCCTTTTGCTACATCTCCTGGACTTGTACAACCCCCATCTGCAATAATATGAGCTCCTAATCCATGAGCTGCATCTGCACATTCTATAACTGCACTTAACTGTGGATAGCCAACCCCAGTCTGTATTCTTGTTGTACACACACTTCCAGGCCCAATTCCAACTTTTACTATATCAGCTCCACTTAACACTAATTCCTGGGTCATGTCAGCTGTTACAACATTTCCTGCAATAATTGTTTTTGTGGGATGTTTTTTTCTAACATCACTAACAAATTTACTAAAATTTTCAGAATAACCATTTGCAACATCTATACAAATAAATTTAAATTTAGGATTTTTTTTTAAAACATTATTTAATCTTGTGTAACTTTCTTTGCTTGTTCCACAACTCAAAGCGACATAATCATGTATAGACTTGTTTTTTTGTAAGTCCTTAATGTCCCTATCCCCATGCTGTTTTGTTAAAGCTGTCATCATTTTAAATGAAGATAATTTTGTTGCTATACGAACTTCACCAACTCCATCCATATTAGATGCAATGATTGGAACGCCTTCCCAACTTAGTTTAGAATGTTTAAATTTGTATTTTCTTTTTAAATCGACTTCACTTCTACTTCTTAGTGTACTTCTCTTGGGGCGAAACAAAACGTCAGAATAATCTAGTTTAATTTCTTCTTCTATTCTCATATATAAATATGTTTATTGT
>JAQBWI010000055.1 GCA_027625355.1 Pseudomonadota bacterium | reverse complement strand
AGAAGTGTGAAATGGCTTTAGAACTAAGAGATAAAAATAATTATTCTGATTTTGAATTTTTTAGATATCTAAGGGAAGAAAAAGACAGTTTTTAGTTATTTCTAAGGAAAAAGAGCCTAATTCTCAGTATTTTTATTTGACTATTAAAGACCTTAGATATAAACGCCATTTAATCGAAAGAACTTATGTTAGCAGTATTTAAAACAGGTGGAAAACAATATTCTGTAAAAGCAGGACAAATCCTAAAAGTTGAAAAACTTGAGGGTAAAAAGGGCGATAGTATATCTTTCAAAGACGTTCTTGCTGTTTCAGAAAACACACAAAATACTATTGGGTCACCTTTAGTAGAAGGTGCTGTTGTTGAAGCTAAAATTTTAGATCAGATCAGAGATAAAAAAATAATTGTTTTTAAAAAGAGAAAAAGACAAAATTATCGTTCAACCCAAGGTCATAGACAATACTTAACTGTATTAAAAATTGAAACTATCTCAATGGGTGGAAAAAAATCTCAATCAGAGAAAAAAGAAACAAAAACTAATACACCTGAAAAAAAGTTGCTGTAAAGAAAAAAGCTGCTCCAAAAAAAGCAGCATCTAAAGAAACAGCTGTTAAAAAAACAGCTAAGAAGAAAACTACAACACCAAAGGAAGATAAATAATGGCTACAAAAAAAGCAGGTGGTAGTTCACGTAACGGTCGCGACTCGGCAGGTCGTCGTTTAGGTGTGAAAAAATTTGGTGGTGAAAAAGTTATTTCAGGAAACATTATTGTTCGCCAAAGAGGCACAAAGTTTCATCCTGGTGATAATGTAGGTATAGGTAAAGATCATACTATTTTCGCTACAAGTGAAGGTAAAGTCACATTTAAAAAGACACGAGTTAGAACATACGTTTCTGTAGTACCCGCATAATTAGTAGAATACTAATTTCTATTTCTCATGAAATTTCTCGATCAAGCTAAGATATATGTTGCTTCCGGTAAGGGTGGCAGAGGATGTGTTAGTTTTAGAAGAGAAAAATATATAGAATATGGGGGTCCCAATGGAGGAGATGGAGGAAGAGGTGGTGACATTGTTTTTGTTACTGATCAAAACTTAAATACTCTTATAGACTTTCGCTATCAACAACATTTCAAAGCTATGAAAGGTCAAGATGGTATGGGAAAAAACAAAACAGGTGCTAGTGGTGATGATATTGTAATTAAAGTCCCACCTGGTACAGAAATTCATAATGAAGATAAATCTGTATTACTTGTAGAGTTATTAGAAAATAATCAAAAACACATATTTCTTAAAGGAGGAAAAGGAGGACTTGGTAATTCTCATTTTAAATCTTCAACTAATCAAGCTCCGAGACAATTTACAAATGGAGAAGCTTTAGAAGAGCAATGGATATGGTTATCTCTTAAGCTTTTTGCTGACGTAGGAATAATTGGATTACCTAATGCAGGTAAATCAACTTTTCTATCAAAAATTTCCAATGCCCAACCTAAAGTGGCTGATTATCCTTTTACCACATTACATCCTGTTCTTGGAGTAATTAAACAATTTGATAAAGAAATTGTTCTGGCAGATATTCCTGGTTTAATAGAGGGAGCCCACGAAGGAAAAGGTCTTGGTGATAAATTTCTTGCCCACATAGAACGATGCAAAATTCTCCTTCACCTTATTGATAGTTCTGATCCAAATTGGAAAGAAAATTATAATGTTATAAGGAAAGAACTAGAAAAATATGGGCAAAATCTTTCACAAAAAGAAGAGGTGATTGCTCTAAGCAAAGAAGATCTTAATCCTGAAATGACAAAGACTGTTATCAATGAAATGACAAAGCTTAATAAAAATAAAAAATTCTCTATATCCAGTTTTAATAACAATGGAGTTGAGGATCTTACAAGTTATTTATTTGAAAAATGCGAAACAGAAGATGATCAATAAATATAAAAAAATTGTTATTAAAATTGGGTCATCTTCAATTGTAAATTCAAAATCAAAAAAAATTAATGCGAAATGGATGAAAAAACTTTGTGAGGATATAAAAAAATATCATAAAGAAAAAAAAATCATTATTGTCTGTTCAGGAGCTATTGCACTTGGCTCATCCATGATTAAAAATAAAAATTTAAGAAAGTTAGAAGATAAACAAGCTGCTGCTTCCGTTGGGCAAATAGAATTAGCCCATCAATGGAAACAACATTTAAAAACTCATAAAATAGATATTGCGCAAATTCTTATTACACTTGAGGATAGTGAGGTTAGAAGAAGATATCTCAATGCTAGAAAAACAATAAATACGCTTTTGCAAAACAAAGTTATTCCGGTGATTAATGAAAATGACACTGTTGCAACTGAAGAAATCAGATATGGAGATAATGATAGATTAGCAGCAAGAGTTGCTCAAATGATCGATGCTGATTTACTTATTCTTCTAAGTGATGTCGATGGATTATACGATAAAAACCCATATAAACATAAAGATGCAAAGAAAATTAATGAGATTTTTAAAATAAATAAAAGAATAGAGCAAATGGCCAATACTCAAACATCTAGTTTGGGCAGTGGTGGAATGGTAACCAAGATTGCAGCAGCAAAAATTTGTATGAATAATGGGTGTGACACCATCATAACACATAGTAAAAAAACCTATCCTTTATCTTCTATTTCACAAAATAATTCTTCAATATTTTTTGCAAACAAGAACCCTTCTTCGTCTAGAAAACAATGGTTATTAAATCACTTACACTCTTCAGGCTTTATTAGAATTGATGAAGGAGCTTCAAAAGCTGTAAAAAATAATAAAAGTCTTTTACCTGCAGGTGTTGTAGAAGTTGGTGGGAATTTTAATAGAGGAGATGTAATTAGTGTTTTCTTTACAAAGAATGAGAAAATTGCCATTGGTATATCTGCTTATGATATTAATGAAGCTAAAAAAATTATAGGTAAAAAAAGTAAAGAAATACCAAATATCTTAGGGTATGAAGGAAGAGATGAAATTATCCATAAAGATGATTTAGTGAAAATTATTTGATGAATATTTTTAAAACAATTAATGAATTAGGTAAAAAAGCCAAAGATGCGTCTATTAAAATTAGAGTATTACAAAAAGAAAGAAAAATGGCAGCTTATCAATGCTTAGAAAAAAATATTGAAAAGAATGCAGAACAAATATTAAGTGTAAATAAATTGGATATTGAAAATGCTTCTGCAAACGATTTATCAAAACCTCTAATCAATCGATTAAAAGTTAGTGAAGAATCCATAGCAGGTATAATTAAAAGTATATCTGCAATAAAAAATCAACCAGATCCAATCGGAACAGTCTTAGAAAACTGGGAACAACCAAACGGACTTAAATTTTCAAAAATATCAGTTCCTCTGGGTGTATTAGGAGTAATTTATGAGTCAAGACCGAATGTAACAGTAGATGCATCTTGTCTTGCATTAAAATCTAATAACGCATTAATTCTAAGAGGCGGGAGTGATAGCTATCACACTTCGAAACAATTAGTGAAAATCATAACGGAGTCTTTTATAGAGGCCAATCTGCCAGAAAATATCATACAAATGATACCAACAACTGACAGAGAGGCTGTTGATCACCTCTTAGAGATGGAAGACTATGTTAATGTTATAATTCCTAGAGGAGGAAAAAGTTTAATTAAAAAAATTAATGAAAAAAGTAAAATACCTGTAATTAAACACTTAGAAGGTTTGTGTCATGTGTATGTTGATAAAGAAGCAGATATTGAAATTGCTAAGAATATTATTTTTAATAGTAAATTAAGAAGACCTGAAATTTGTGGTGCAGCTGAAACATTATTAATAGACTCATCAATAAAAGAAAAAGCACTCGATTTAATAGAACCTGTATACAAAGCAGGATGTGTAATTAGGGGTGATGATTTTATAACAAATTTAGATAAAAATTTTGAGAGAGCAAATGATGAAGACTGGTCAACTGAGTATTTAGATAAAATAATATCTGTCAAAATTGTTGATGGTGTTATTGGGGCGACTGATCATATAAATAATTATTCTTCTAATCACACAGAATCTATCATTACTGAAAACGAAGAAACATTTATTAATTTTTATAATAATATTGATAGCGCAATAATTCTTAAAAATGCCTCGACTCAATTTGCTGATGGGGGAGAATTTGGTTTTGGTGCAGAAATTGGAATATCTACTGATAAACTTCATGTTCGTGGACCAGTAGGAGCAAAACACCTAACAACATTCAAATATATTGTTCATGGAAATGGACAAGTTAGACCATAAATGAAAAATATTGGTCTGCTTGGAGGATCATTTGATCCACCACATAAAGGTCACCTATATATATCATTAGAAGCAAAGAAAATTTTGAAACTTGATGAAATATGGTGGCTTGTTACCCCTCAAAACCCTCTAAAAATAAACAAACCGGCGTCTTATTCTGAGAGATTAAGAAACTGTAAATCAATTGTGAGAAACCAACCAATAAAAATTAAAGAAATAGAAAAAAAAATAAACTCTAAATATTCATATCAAACAATTAAATATATAAATAATCATTACAAAAATCTTAATTTTTTTTGGTTAATGGGAGCTGATAATTTAATTAATTTTCACAAGTGGCAAAATGCCCATAGAATATTTAACGAAATCCCTATTGTAGTATTTAGGAGATATGGATATAATGATAAAGCATTGAAGAGTAACATAGCAAATTTTTATAAGAACTTTAGAATTAATAGCAAAAATATACGCGTAAGTAGTTTTAACAAAACACCGGCCTGGACTATTATTCAAAATAAAGAAATCAAAATATCATCTACTGAAATCAGAAAACAACGAGAACAACTGAGGTATAAAATTAGCTCTTCATCAACATTAACTGATAAAATATTCAGCATCTTAGATGATGCAAAAGCAGAAGACATAAAAATAATCGATTTACGAAACAAGTCTTCTGTTGCAGATTACTTTGTAATTTCGACATGTCGATCAAGTCGCCATGCTGATGCAACTGCTGATGATTTATCAAGGAAGTTAAAAAAGTTAGGGTTTAAGAATCCTTCCCCTGAAGGCAGGCCTAAATGTGACTGGGTAATAGTTGATGCTGGCTCAGTTATTGTACATTTATTTAAAAAAGAAATAAGAGAACTCTATAATTTGGAACAATTATGGGAAGTAAACTTTGAATCTGAGAAAAGTAAACTAGCTTATTAAAAGGTAACATAAGGTAATTAAATGAGATTATTTGTGAAATATTGCATAACTTTATTAATATTTTTAGGTTCTTTTTCAGCGCAAGGTTCCTCAAAGAATAAAGAAACATATGAATACCTTGATTTATTTGGGCAAATTTTTGATAGGGTCAGATCTGAGTATGTTGAAGAAGTAACGGATCAAGAGTTAATAGAAAAAGCAATCGATGGCATGCTAACAGGCCTAGACCCTCATTCTGGTTATATGAATGAAGAAGTATGGCAAGAAATGCAAATGGATACGCAGGGTAAATTTGGTGGTTTAGGTATAGAGATAACTATGGAAGAAGGCTTTGTAAAAGTTATTTCTCCTATTGAGGATAGTCCTGCTTACGAAGCTGGAATATTAGCTGGGGACTTTATTATCCAAATTGATGATACACCTGTTTTTGGTTTAACACTAAATGAAGCTGTAGATTTAATGAGAGGTGAAAAAGGTCAACCCATAACCATAACCATTTCAAGAGATGGTGCCGAGCCTTTCGAAGTAAAAATCATAAGAGATATAATAAAAATTCAATCAGTTAAATCGGAAGTGTACGATGATATTGGGTATTTAAGAATAACTTCTTTTACTGAGCAAACAGAAGATGGTTTATTAAAATCTATTAGAAAAATTCAAAAAGAAAATGAAAATATCAAAGGCTATGTTCTTGATGTTCGATCAAATCCTGGTGGACTTTTAAGTCAAGCCGTAAAGGTGTCAGACATTTTTTTAACAAGAGGAGAAATTGTCTCTACCCGAGGGAGAGGAACGAAAGATATTAGAAGATATAGAGCTAAAAACAAAGATCATACAAACGATAAACCTCTTATTGTTCTTATAAATGGTGGGTCAGCATCTGCTTCAGAAATTGTTGCTGGAGCCCTTCAAGATCACCGCCGTGCAATAATAGTAGGTACTCAATCCTTTGGTAAAGGTTCAGTTCAAACCATTATGCCTTTTCAACGATCTAATGCAGAAAATGTATCTGGTATTAGATTAACCACAGCAAGATATTACACTCCTTCAGGTGAATCAATTCAGGGCAAAGGAATAAGTCCTGACATCATTGTTGAACAAGGAGAATTTGAATCTTATGATTTTAAAAGATATTCAGAGTCTGATCTAAAAGATTCATTAGATAAAAATGATGAAAATAATAATGATAATAATGCTGAAGATAATGAATTAAGTGAAAAAGAAAAAAGATTAGCTAAAGATTATCAACTTCAAAGAGCGCTTGATTTATTAAAGGGACTAAGTATTTTTGAAGAATCTTTTGAAGAATAATATGTCGGATAAATATCGAAAATGTGTTGGTATGATGATTTTAAATACCAACAATGAAATACTTGTTGGAAGACGTCTTGATCATCCAAGTGGATATTGGCAGATGCCACAAGGTGGCATTGATGAAAATGAGAATCCTGAAGAAGCAGTTTGGCGAGAAATGATAGAGGAGATAGGCACTAACAATGCGGAGCTTTTTAAGAAATCAAATCAATGGGTAAAATATGATATACCTCAAGAAACACTTGATAAACTTCCTTGGGGGAAAACATATATGGGTCAAATGCAAAAATGGTTTATCTTTAAATTTTCAGGACAAGAAAAAGATATTAATGTTGAAACTGAAAACCCAGAATTTAGTGAATGGAAGTGGATAAAAGCAAGTAAACTTATAGAAAACGCCGTTCCATTTAAACGTATAGTTTACAAAACTATTCTTGATGAATTCTCCGATATATTTTAGTTTATTTTTAATAAAACTTAAATTTTTATTAATTT
>JAQBWI010000054.1 GCA_027625355.1 Pseudomonadota bacterium | reverse complement strand
TTAATAGCAATATTATTAATGATTTATTTAAGATACTAGATAAAAAAAATTTACTTTATAATGGTATTCTTGATAAGCCTAAAGGAGATGACTCTGAAGATTGGGAACCAAGAGAGCAACTACTTTTTAAATCATCTTCAATACTTGATGATCAAGACCGAGCTTTTAAAAAATCCAACGGCGAATGGACATATTTTGCTAATGATGCGGCGTACCATCTTGATAAGTATAATAGAAAATTTGATCAGTTAATTAATATATGGGGTGCTGATCATGTTGGATATATTCCACGGATGAAGTCTATATTAAAAACAATCTCTAATAGAGATGACTATCTTGAAATAGTAACATGTCAAATAGTACGACTGATTAAGAATAATCAAATATTAAAAATGTCAAAAAGAGAAGGAAATTTTATTACATTACAAGAGGTATATGATCAGGTTGGTAAGGATCCCCTTCGATACTTTATGGTATCAACCAAAAGTGAAACTTCGATGGATTTTGATTTAAATAAAGTAATTGAAAAAAATAAAGACAACCCAGTTTTTTATTGTCAATATGCCTATGCAAGAGCGTCTTCGGTAATTAACAAAGCTGGTGATTTAGGTATTAATATAGAATCATTTAACAATTTTATTGAAATAATTGACTATTTAACTGATGATGAAATAGAAATAATTTTAAAATTATTATCGTATCCATATATTGTGAAGCTAGCCTCTAATGCAAGAGAGCCTCATCGACTCACTAACTTTATTGAAGATGTTTCAGCTTCTTTTCATTCATTTTGGAATAAAGGAAAAGAAAACGAGTCTCTTCGTTTTATAGATGAAAAAAATGTTATAAAAACTCAAACAAAATTAATTTGGTTGCAATCTATGAGAATAGTATTTGAAAATATATTTAATATTATTGGTATTGATTATCACGAAACTATGTAATGAATGCAAGACTTTTATTTAAGAAAAGACGCTCATACAGAAAAACAATAATTTCTATATTCTTTCTTATTTTTGTTTTTATTTCTTTTTATTTTTTTATTTTGACAAATGAGAATGAATTTATAGTTATTCCAGAAAACACTAATGTTTTTTATGTTATCCCTGAGGATAGAGGGGGTGAAAAAATTCCAAATCTTGATAAAAAAAGTCTTAATATAATTACACAAGATATCAATGAAGATATCATTAAAAAACCTGATGATTTATTGTTTAGTATTCAGTTTTTTACAGACAGTGAGATGGAAAATGTTAATCAATATTTACAAAAAATAACGAACTTTGAGGAAACAATTTACAGCATCGATGATTTTTACATTTTAGCTTTGACATCAGAAATAGGTATCGAATATTTTTTATTATACAAAAATTTTACAACGCGAATAGAAGCTACAGATTATTGTGTTAAATTTTTGCCTAAAATAGATAATTGTTTAATCGTCGATACGACGAAATTTTAGATTAGCCAGAATCACAAAAAATTATTATAAGAAAATATGCTTGATATTACTAGTGACATTGAAGATTCTGTCCCCTCAAAGCAATTTAATATATCTCTCAATGCTTATGAGGGTCCAATTGACTTACTCTTAGAATTAGCAAGAAAGCAAAAAGTAGATTTATCTGAAATCTCTATTCTAGAATTAGCGGAGCAATACATCCGTTTTATTAATGAATATCAAGACATTCATCTAGAAATAGCAGCTGATTATCTTGTTATGGCGGCATGGTTAACATATCTCAAATCAAGGTTACTATTGCCAAAAGAGGAGAAATCAGAAGATCATACCCCAGAAGAGTTAGAGGAAGCTCTAAAGTATCAATTACAACGCTTAGAAGCATTCCAATCAGTTTCCAAAAAATTATATAACCGCCCATTAATAGGAAGAGATATCTTTTACGGAGGTTCTTCTGAGGGCTTAAAAGTTAAGTATAATATTACCTATTCATCAACTCTTTTTGATTTATTACGAGCTTATTCAAATATTATTCAACAAGATGAAAAACCAAGTCATTTAACAATAGCTTTTTCCGAATTATACTCGGTTGATAAAGCAATCCAAAGATTAAAGAATATCTTTGGCGAGGTAACAGAATGGACAAATTTTTTATCTTTAATCCCTAAAATGAATAATAATAAGATTGTAAATAAATCTATTTTATCATCTAATTTTGTTGCATCATTAGAGTTAGCTAAAAACGGTTTTATTGATGTAAAGCAGAATAGTGTATTTGGTAATATTTTTGTTAAATTGAAAAAATCATGAGCACAAATAGAGATACAAAAATTTTAGAAGCTATTTTATTTGCTTCTGGTTCACCAGCTCTAGAGGATGATTTAAAAGACAAAATAATTAATAAAAAAGATTTCAAGCAAGAAATGGATAATCTTAAAGAATTTTACAAAGATAGAGGTATCAATTTAATCAAGACGGGAAATAAATGGTCTTTTCGAACAGCTGAATCAATTAAAGATGACCTAACCATTTTTAAAACACAAAAAAGAAAATTATCTAGAGCTGCGATTGAAACATTATCCATTATCGCATACCAACAACCTATTACTAGATCTGAAATTGAAAATATTAGAGGAGTACAAATGGGAAGAGGGTCAATAGATCATTTAATGGAAATAGGATGGATTAAACCGTCTGGTAGAAAAAATATTCCAGGTAAACCTGCATTGTGGGTCACCACTGAATTATTTATGGAGCATTTTGGTATAGAAAAAATATCTGATCTGCCAAATAAAGATGAACTTAAAGCAAGTGGCTTCTTAGAAAAAAGATCTGCTATTGCAACTATTACCGATATTGCGGGTAAAAATGACTTAATAGAAGACCAAGAAATTGAAGAAGAAGAAACTTTAGATGACTTTATTCCTGAAGAAAATTCATCATAAAAACGTTGTAAATTATTAAATTTTACAATTTTACATCATTTATTTCCATTATGTTATAGGTTAAGAGGGAATTTAAATAAGGAGATCAAATATGACACCGAGTATATGGCAGCTTTTAATCGTATTAGTTATTGTGTTATTATTATTTGGAAGAGGTAAAATACCTCAGCTTATGGGAGATATGGCTAAAGGTATTAAATCTTTTAAAAAAGGCATGAGCGACGATGAGAAGAAAGATGATAAAAATATAGAGAATAATAACGATAACGAAAAGTAATTATGCTTACTTTTGGCTGGGGTGAAATTCTTCTACTAGTTGGAATTATTATTGTTGTTGTAGGACCTAAAGATCTTCCTAAATTAATTAAACAATTTTCTTCTTTTTCAAAATCTATAAAAAAATTATCGAGAGAATTTAAAAACTCCTTAAATGATATTGCGGATCATGATGATTTTAAAGAAGTTAAAACTTCAATAAATGAAGTTAATAAAATTAAAGATGATTTGAATATAAAAGATCAATTTAAAGATGAAATTCAATCAATAAAAGAAACTACAGATATTATTGATAAAGAAGTAGAAGATATAGAAAATATAAATAATAAATGAATACTAAAAATCAGTTAGAAGAAATGTCACTAATTGATCATCTTACAGAATTGCGTAGGAGACTTTTATGGATCTTTATTTATATTATCATTATTTTTTGTGTATGTTTCTATTTTGCAAGTGATTTATTTTATTTTCTTGCAAAGCCACTTGTTAATTTATTAAATGTTGATGAAGGGCAGGGCTTTATTTATACGGCGCTTCAAGAAGCTTTTTTTACTGAGCTAAAAATAGCTTTTTTCTTTGCTTTGTTTTTTGCCTTTCCGCTGATTGCAATTCAAATATGGAAATTTATTGCTCCAGGATTGTATAAACATGAAAAAAATGCTTTTTTACCTTTTCTTATAGCAACTCCCATTTTATTTTTTGCTGGTGGCGCTATGGTGTATTATTTAATTGCTCCACTAGCTTGGAATTTTTTTTTATCGTATCAAAACATTGGTACTTCGGGTGTACCTATCAGACTAGAAGCTAAGATGGGTGAATATTTATCGTTAATGATGAGATTTATTTTTGCCTTTGGTTTAGCCTTCCAACTTCCTGTTGTTTTAGGGCTGATGGCTAAAGTAGGGATAGTGACACATACTTCACTAAAAAAATTTAGAAAGTACGCAATTGTTATTGCTTTTTTAGTAGCAGCTTTTTTAACTCCTCCTGATCCATTTAGTCAAATTAGTCTAGCTTTACCTATTATATTACTTTATGAAATCTCTATTTATATAGCAAAAATTATTCAAAAAAATAAAAGTGATGACTAATGCATAATATTAATTACATCAGAGAAAATCCCGTAGAGTTTGATAATTTTATGAAAACAAGGGGAGAGAACCCCATTGCGAATAAAATTATTGAAATTGATAAAGTAAAAAGAGAAACACAAACAGTTTTACAAAATTTGTTAGCTGAGAGAAATCAAATATCTAAATCTATTGGGCAACTGAAAAGTCAAAAAAAAGATGCCACCGAAGAAATGGAAAAGGTAGAGGATATAAAAAATAAAGTTAACACCCTAAAAGAATTAGAAACATTAAAAGATGATGAGTTAAAATCAATTTTAAGTAGACTACCCAATATTCCTGACTCTAGCACACCAATAGGGACTGATGAGAGCGAGAATGTATTCTACAGAGATTGGGGGGATAAACCGTCATTTAATTTTAACCCTAAGCTTCATTTTGAAATAGGTGAAAACGCTAATTCAATGAATTTTGAAACAGCATCAAAATTATCTGGATCACGATTTGTTATCTTAAAAGGTCAACTCTCTAAATTAGAGAGAGCGCTTGCTAACTTTATGATTGATAAACATACGTCAGTTAACGGATATGTTGAGATGCATGTTCCGTATCTTGTTAAAGAAGGTACTTTGTACGGTACGGGACAATTACCAAAGTTTGCTGATGATCTCTTTACTGCCGGCGAATATCACTGGTTAATCCCTACTGCCGAAATACCACTTACTGCTCTGCATAGTAATGAAATACTAAACACTAATCAACTTCCTATTCGTGTTACTTCTTATACACCTTGTTTTAGGTCTGAAGCTGGAGCAGCAGGCAAAGATACGCGTGGTATGCTCAGGCAGCATCAATTTACTAAAGTTGAATTAGTGTCATTGGTTGAGCCAGAGCAATCAAAAGATGAGCTAGAGAGAATGCTTAGTTGTGCTGAAGGCATTCTTCAAGATTTAGACCTTCACTATAGAGTGATGACATTGTGCACAGGAGATATGGGTTTTAATGCTAATAAAACATATGACATAGAGGTATGGCTTCCAGGTGAAGACAAATACCGAGAAATTTCAAGTTGTTCTAACTGTGGTGATTTTCAGGCTAGACGCATGAATACAAGATATAAAGATAATGATAAAAACGTCCATATACATACATTAAATGGATCAGGTTTGGCAGTAGGAAGAACATTGATTGCAGTTTTAGAAAATTATCAAATGTCTGATGGTAATGTCCAAATTCCTACAGTATTAAAAAAATATTTTGATAATCAAGATACTCTTTTTTAGTGCTCGACGTTAAAAAAATTCGTCTTATTTTAGAATTGCGAGAGTCTGGCATATCAGACTCTAAAATTTTATCTGCTATTGAAAAAATTCCCCGCGAAAAATTTATACCTGAAAATTTTAGAAATCAGGCTTATGATAATCTAGCTCTTCCTATTGGCGATAATCAAACAATCAGTCAGCCATTTGTTGTAGCAAAGATGACGCAATTATTATCCGTTGAGTCAAGCCATAAAGTGTTGGAGATAGGGACCGGAAGTGGCTATCAAAGTGCTGTACTATCAAAATTAGTAAGGAGAGTTTACACAATAGAAAGAATTAAAAATTTATTAGTAAAAGCAGAAAAAATATTCCAAGAATTAAATATCTCAAATATAGTCACCAAATATGCTGATGGTAATCTTGGGTGGAAAGAACAAATTCCATTTGATAGAATTATTATTACTGCTGCTACATCAAGTATCTCAAAGGAAGTTGCATCACAAATTCATGAAGGGGGAATTATAGTATCTCCCATGGTTCGAGAAAATAAACAAATCATTATAAGATATACAAAAATAAATAATGTTTTGAAGTCAGAGATTTTTGATGATGTTCTTTTTGTTCCCAATCTTTCAGGAACCCAATGAATTTTTAATTTAAAATTGTTTTATATTTTTTTTCACAATAGTAATAGTATGATAAGCCAATTATCCAATGCATGGCGGCTAGTGAAAAGAAAATTAAATTATAATTCTCACCTATTTGATAAAGAATAATAGAAATCAATATTAATGGCATTAAGACAAATCTCATAATCGCCATATACATTACTATTATAGCTCTTTTTAAGCCTTGAAATGTAGCATTACCAATAAAGAAAAAAGGGAAGGCGGGGAACATTAAGGCTGAGATTTTTAAATAATCAGATCCATATTGTTTTACATTTGCATTATCAGTGAATAAATTCATCGCTATATCTGCTGTTAAAAATATTATTAAGCCTAAAAGAGATAAAACCATTACTCCTATTTTTATGCCTTTTTTATACGTTTCTATAACTCGTTTGTATTGCTTAGCTCCATAATTTTGACCAACAATAGATACAGTGGCAGTGCTTAAACCAAGAAGGGGGAGAAAAAATAATTGCTCATATCTTCCCGCTGAAGTGTAACCAGCAATAGCTTCCACACCAAATATACCAACGAAATATATTAAAATATATGATCCCACTGCAATCATCATCATACCTATTGAGGCTGGTATCCCTTGTGATAAAATATTTCCAATTATATTAAAATGGGGAATAATAGTTACATGAACATACTTGTAGATCTGCGTTTGAGATAATTTAATAAATAGATAAAATATTCCCACAAACTGGGAAATAATTGTTGCGTAGGCTATCCCTTCTATACCCAAGGGTGATATGATTTGAAAAGAATAAATTTTACCAGTTATTAGTATGGGGTTCAAAAGAATATTTAAAAAGAAACTAAAAATTAAAACATTCCTATAACTTTTTGTATCTCCTTGAGCGCTTAAAGATGAGTTAATAGACATTAAGATAAATATAAACACAGAACCAAAAAATATT
>JAQBWI010000053.1 GCA_027625355.1 Pseudomonadota bacterium | reverse complement strand
AAACAAGACATTTTAGATGAATTTATAGGTAGATTAAAATCAGATAATATGGGGCAAGAGCTTGACAAATCCTTAATTCAAGTAAAAAAAATAGCAAACTTAAGAATTAATGAAATAATAAGCGATGAATAAATTTAAAATTACAAATCATATTAATTTAGTAAGTCCAGTACTTGGTTCAAAGATATATCAATTTAGTGATCAGTTTTTTGGAAAGGCTTCACGATTGATAAAAGATGAAAAACCAATCTTTAAAGATGGAGTTTATGACTCTAATGGTAAATGGATGGATGGATGGGAAACTAGAAGAAAAAGAGATAAAGGTAATGATTATGTTATTATTAAATTAGGTATTCCAGGTAAAATATCTGAGGTTGATATTGATACAGCTTTTTTTAATGGCAATCAGCCTGAGTTTGCTTCTATTGATATTTGTTTTTCAAGTAATTCTAATTTTAAATGGCAAAATCTTTTAAATAAGAAAAAACTTAAACCTAACTCTTTACATAAATTTAAAGTTAGAAATAATAAAATAGTTAATTTTGTAAGACTTAATATTTTTCCTGATGGCGGTGTTGCAAGAATCAAGCTATTTGGTGATTTAGAAGTTCATCATGAAATAAGTGCTAAAAAAATTGATTTAGCTAGTGTGCTTAATGGAGCAAAAATAGTAGCATGCAGTGATGAGCATTTTGGTGTTGCTCAAAATATTATATCTCCTGGAAAATCAATAAATATGGGAAATGGTTGGGAAACAAAAAGAAGAAGAGGGAAGGGGTTTGATTGGGTAATTATTAAATTAGCTAACATTGGTATTGTCAATGACATAGTTGTTCAGACCCATCATTTTAAAGGAAATTATCCAGCCTCCTTTTCAATACAAGGTTCACTCATATTAAGAAATAATGATGTTAAAAAATTAATTAATAATAGTCCAAATTGGAGCACACTTGTTCCAAATAAAAAACTAAGACCTCATGACAATTTAAGAATATCTAATCTAAATCTTAAATCAGAAAAAATTAATTATATTAAATTGAATATTTTTCCTGATGGGGGCATTTCAAGGGTAAGAATTTTTGGAAAAGTTAAGTGAAATATACAATTGAAAAAATAAATAATTCTAATTTTGTTGAATTTGGGGATTTTATAAATCCTTATGACAAAGAGGCTGAAAATATAAATACTAATACTACTAAAAGCTATTTTGATTTGGCAAATATTGAAATTTTAGGTGAAGACAATAAAGCTAGGTTAAATTTATTTGATGCAAAAAAAAGAGAGTTTCCTCTGATGATTGATATGTTGGAACAACACCCTTTTAGCTCTCAAGTTTTCTTACCTTTAGGAGATAATCCTTTTTTTGTAATAGTATGTCCTGTAGCATTTGAGCCCGATTTAAATAATCTAAAAATTTTTAAAATAGAAAATGGTAATGGCGTAAACTTTAAGCCTCAGGTTTGGCACTTTCCTCTTATATCAATAAATAATGCCAAATTTATTACTGTTGATAAAAAAAACGCTAATAATAACTTAGAAATTTATAATTTTACTAAAGAAGAAAAATTTTATTTTAATGGATAATTTAATTTTAAAAATTGATAATATTTCAAAGTCTTTTCCTAGAGTTAAGGCTAATAAAAATGTAACTTTTAATATTAAACGTAATACTGTTCATGCTTTGCTTGGAGAAAATGGTGCTGGTAAATCAACTTTTGTAAAAATATTGTATGGTCTTTTAAAACCTGATGAAGGTCAAATGTATTTTAATGATCATATCCTTAATGTTCAATCCCCTTCTGAAGCAAGACAAAAAAAAATTGGTATGGTATTTCAACATTTTTCTCTTTTTGATTCTCTGACTGTTAGAGAAAATTTAATACTTGGTATCGATACTGAAATGTCTTTTTCTAGTTTACAAAAAAAAGTAAATGAAATTTCAGAAAAATACGAATTACCTCTGGATCTTGAGGCGCCAATAAATACTCTTTCCGCAGGTCAAAAGCAAAGAGTAGAAATTGTTAGAATACTGCTGCAAGATCCTGAATTATTAATAATGGATGAGCCAACATCAGTTTTAACGCCACAAGAGGTAGAGAGTTTATTTAAAACTTTAAATACCCTATTAAAAGAAGGTAGAACCATTTTATACATAACGCATAAATTAGAAGAAGTTATTAATTTATGTGATGAAGTAACAATATTAAGAGATGGATCTGTAATTGAGTCTAGTAAATTAGAAAATGAAACTGCTGAAACTTTAGCAACAAAAATGTTGGGAAAAAAATTAAGTGAAATTAAAACAGATTACACACATATTAAAAATAAAATTAATTTAAAGGCTGAAAATCTTTCAATAAATTTTAATGACCCTTTTTATACAGATCTTAAGCAAATTTCATTTGATGTAAAAGAGGGTGAAATTTTTGGAATTGCTGGAGTTGCTGGTAATGGTCAATCGGAATTGATGAATCTTTTAACAGGTGAGGGAATTGAAGGTGTTAGTGGTTCATTAATTTACAATTCAGTTAATATAAAAAATTTCAATCCAAAAAAAAGAAGAGATATGTCAATCGCTTTTGTTCCAGAGAATAGATTGGGCCATAGCGCAGTTCCAGAACTAACCTTAAGTGAAAACATTTTAATAAGTCAATTTCCAAATAACAATTTTATTAGTAAAGGAATGATTAATCATCGAAATATTGATACTCAGGCAAAAAAAGTTATTGATGAATTTAACGTTGTTACACCTGGAATAGATGCTAAAGCTTCCAGTTTATCTGGAGGTAATTTGCAAAAATTTGTAATAGGAAGAGAAATATTAACTAATCCAAAATTATTAATAATATCTCATCCTACATGGGGTATTGATGCAGGTGCTGAGCATGCAATTAGGAAATCTCTAATTGAACTAGCAAAAAATGGTACATCTATAATTGTTATTTCTCAAGATTTAGATGAGCTATTTGAAATATCTCATCGTATGTCAGTAATTTTTAATGGAAAATTATCTAGAAGTTATGAAACAAGAAGTATTTCAGTATCTGAAATTGGTTTATTAATGGGAGGGCAGGGAATTGATTAACTTTATCCCAGAGCTTAAAGCAAGAGGCAATCCATCAACTGTCATGAATTTTTTTGTACCTGTGATTGCTGTATTTCTTACCGTAATAACAGGATCTATAATATTTGCTTTAATGGGTTTTGATCCTATTTTTGCATTACATACATTTTTTATTTCTCCTATTTCTACTTCTTATGGAATTTCTGAACTTCTTGTTAAGGCTACTCCTTTGGCCTTAATAGCGGTAGGTTTAGCTTTTTGTTTTAAAAATAATTTATATAATATTGGGGCTGAAGGGCAGCTAACTATGGGTGCTGTTTTTGGTGGAGGTATAGGTATATTATTTTACGATACTTCAGGTTTTTGGATACTGCCTTTAATGATCCTTGGAGGAGCTATAGGTGGTGCTTTATGGGGTTTGATACCTGCTATATTAAAAGTAAAATTTAATACAAATGAGATACTTACAAGTTTAATGCTTGTATATATAGCATTACTAATTCTAGATTATTTAGTTGTTGGGCCATGGAAAGATCCTCAAGGATATAGCTTTCCAAAAACAAGAAAATTTGGTGACTCTGGAAGAATGCCGTTGCTTTTTAGTGGTTTAAGAGTTCACTTTGGAATTATTATTACTTTAATTGGAATTTTTGCATCATGGTTTATTTTTTCAAAAACAATGTTGGGTTATCAGCTTAAAGTGACAGGCTACAGTCCTATTGCTTCAAGGTATGCTGGATTTAGTCAAAATTATTTAATATACATTGCTTTTATATTTTCTGGAGCTTTTGCTGGTATTGCAGGCCTTGGAGAAGTTGCAGGCCCCATTGGGCTGCTTTATAGGGACATATCTCCTAATTATGGATTTACAGCTATTATTGTTGCTTTTTTAGGTAGACTTCATCCTATTGGAATTATTTTTGCCTCTCTTATAATTGCCCTTACTTATTTAGGTGCAGAAGATGCTCAATTGTTTATGCAAATACCTGCAGCAGTTGGTTTTGTTTTTCAGGGTTTGGTTCTTTTTTACCTCTTAGGTGCAGAACTTTTGGTTAATTTCAAAATAGTGTTTAGGACAAATATATGAATATAGAAGTATTTATTGGTGTTATTCAAATAATTCTAATAGCAACTACACCCCTAGTGTTTGCTGCTATTGGTGAGTTAGTAACTGAGAAAACAGGTGTCTTAAATCTTGGTGTGGAAGGGATGATGCTTGTTGGTGCTGTTACGGCCTTTGTAACATTGGTTATAACAGGGAGTTATTCCTTAGCTTTTATTGTTTCACTATTATCTGGAGCATTAATGTCGGGATTATTTGCTTATTTAGTTTTAATCTTAATGTCTAATCAAGTAGCAACAGGTTTGGCTTTAACAATTTTTGGTATTGGTCTAAGCTCAATTATTGGAAAACAATATATTGGTACCCCGATTCAGGGTTTAAACCCATATTTTTTTGTAGCTTTATCATTTCTAATAGTTTTTTTGGTTAGTTATTTTTTTTATAAAACAAAATTAGGCTTAATTTTTAGAGCCGTTGGTGAGTCTCATAATTCTTCTCATGCCTTAGGTTATAGTGTGATTAAGGTGCGTTTGATGGGAATTTTGTTTGGGGGTTGCATGTGTGCTCTTGCTGGTTCATATATGTCAATTTGTTATGCCCCTATGTGGCAAGAAAATATGACTGCTGGTAGGGGTTGGATAGCATTAGCATTGGTTGTCTTTGCAACTTGGAAGCCTGGTAGAACTTTAGTTGGTGCTTATATTTTTGGAGGAGTATCGATACTGCAAATGAATTTACAAGCTTGGGGTGTAAATTTTCCAGGTCAATTCTTTAATATGGCGCCGTATTTGGCTACAATGATTGTTCTAATCATAATATCGAGTAATCGATTAAGAATTAAATTAAGTGCTCCAGCATCTTTAACCATTCCTTTTTTTAAGGGAAGATAGATATCCACTTTTTTTTTTAAATATTTGTTAAGAATCGTTGAGTCACCTTTAATAAAGATATTGAATAACAATTATTTTTAGCAGGTGAGGTTAAGATGATTAGAATACTTTTATTAATTACTGCAATTTTAGGTTTCTCTATTGGATCAGCCAATGCAGACCCTAAAAAAGTAGGATTTATATATATAGGCCCTCCAGGAGATCATGGATGGACTTATATGCATGATGTAGGAAGACAATATATGGAAAGTCAGCTTGGTGATGCTGTAACCTCTACATATATAGAAAACGTCCCAGAAAATGCAGACGCAGTTAGAGCAATTCGCAAATTAGCTGCTTCTGGTCACGACTTAATATTTACAACATCATTTAACTACATGGATCAAACATTGGAAGTTGCAAAAGAGTTTCCAGATGTAAAATTTGAGCATGCTACTGGGTATATGAGAGCTCCAAATGTTTCTACATATTCAGCAAGATTTTATGAGGGTAGAACTATTTCTGGTCACATAGCAGGAAAAATGACTAAATCGAATGTTATTGGATATATTGCATCTTTTCCAATTCCAGAAGTTGTAAGGGGTATAAATGCTTTTTATTTAGCAGCTTCAAAAGTCAATCCAGATATTCAAATCAAAATTATTTGGGCTTTTACTTGGTATGATCCAGGAAAAGAGTCTGATGCAGCTAATACTTTAATAAATCAAGGTGCTGATATTTTAGTTCAACATACGGATACTTTTGCGCCATGCCAAGCTGCGGAAAAAGCAGGTGTTCTTGCTTTTGGACAAGCTTCAAATCAGGAAGAATTTTGTCCTAACGCACATTTAACTGCAATTGAAGATATTTGGGGTCCATATTATGCTCAGAGAGCAAAGGCAGTAGTAGATGGAACATGGGCGGAAAAAGATACTTGGGATGGAATGGCTGAAGGAATGGTCGTGATGTCTCCTTATAATGCGAAGCTTATGCCTACAGATTTAATTCAAGAAGCTGTAGAGATGGAAATAGCTATTAAAGATGGATCTCTTCATCCTTTTACAGGGCCAATTTATGATCAAGCAGGTGAGTTGAGAGTCGCTGAAGGTGAAGTTGCTGATGACTTAATGATGGCAACAATGGATTGGTATGTTCAAGGTATTGACGGAGAACTGCCTCAATAATATATAAACTTTTAAAACCTCTCTTTATTTTTCTAAAGAGAGGTTATTTATTTAAAAAAAGGAAAACAATGGCGGATTTGCATATTTCGTGGGACGAGTATAATAAAAAAACAGAACAGCTTGCATCTACGGTCCACAAAGATGGTTGGGATTTTAACCAAGTTGTTTGTATTGCTAAAGGAGGAATGAGAGTAGGTGATATAATGGCAAGAATTTTTGATGTGCCATTAGCAATACTATCTGTAGAATCTTATCGGGGTGATGATGTAAAAAATAAAAGAGGTTCAATTACCTTTTCTAGAGATTTAGCAAAAACCAGCCCGAATATAGGATCAAAAGTTTTAATAGTAGATGACTTAGCTGACTCTGGTATTACTCTTAAAAAAAGCATTGAATGGATGGAGCATTTTTATGGCTTTTATTTAGATGAACCCATTAGAACTGGCGTTTTATTTTATAAATCTGTTTCAAGTTTTAAGCCTAATTATTATGTCGATTATCTTGAGGACTCGCCATGGATACATATGCCGTATGAAAAATATGAGTCTATGAAGCCTGAAGAAATTGTTTAAAAAAAACTTGAAATTTTACTAAATGATTTTTTCTTTGTCGCAAAGACAGGTATCTTACAATTATTCTTTGGCTTACCAACTACTAAAAGAACAAAAGGTTTTTCATTAACCGGTCTTTTAAGTATTGTGTTAAGAAAATTCATCGGACTAGGTGTATGTGTTAGCATTGATAGACCTGAAAAATGCAAACATGAAATAAGTATTCCAGTTGCGATGCCCACAGACTCTTTCACATAATAATTTTTAATTTTTTTATTATTTTTAATCGAATTTTTTTTTTCAAATACTGCAATTAGGTAAGGAGCTTCTTCAAGAAAAGATTTATTTTTATCTGTGCCAAGGGGCTTTAATGCATCTAACCACTCTTGAGGGGCTTTTTTTTCATAAAAATCTTTTTCTTCGATCTCAGCTGCCAATCTTATTTTTTTTTTAATTGATCTATTTTTTATAACAACAAAATGCCAAGGTTGAAGATT
>JAQBWI010000052.1 GCA_027625355.1 Pseudomonadota bacterium | reverse complement strand
TAAATCTATCTATTACTAAAGACAGTGAATAAAATATTTTACTAAAAAATATTTGATCTAATTTACTAAATAAATTTGAGCTATACCTTGATTTAAGAATTAGAGAAGATTTGAACTTACTTTTAGAGAAAAATCCCAAGCGCAGGCCAAACCAACCAGGACTAAAGGTAAAATAATAGTCATATTTTTCTGCCCTAATAGACTTTGTTAAATTATTAAATGATGATGATAATTTAGATTTTTCAAATATTTTATCAATCAAACTAAACTGTTTACATATCTTTGAATTTTTTTGCGATGCAATTACATGGACAATAGCGTGAGGATTTTTATCTTTAATCCCTTGAATGACAGGTAGCGTTAAGATCATATCCCCCATACGATCACTGCGTTCAATACAAATTTTCATATACTTATTAATTAACCATTTTTTTAATTAATCATTTTTAAAAACAGACCTTGAATTTAATTTCAATTTCATTATATCTTTAAAAAATATGAAAAAAATATTCAATTCTTAATATGCTATTTATTAATAGCTTAATCCCCTTAAAATAACAGTTTTGGCAATAAATTTCAGATCAAAAAAAGATACTGGTCCAAGGACTAATGAGAAAATTACAGCCAGTGAAGTGCGTGTTATTTCAAGTACTGGAAAGCAGCTAGGAATTATTAGTATTAGAGAGGCTTTAAACCAAGCAGAAGATGAAGGTTTCGATTTAGTCGAAGTATCTCCTGAGGCAAGCCCTCCTGTTTGTAAGATTATTGATTATGGTAAATTAAAATACAGAGAACAAAAAAGTAAAAAAGAGGCAAAAAAGAAGCAAAAAACAATTGAAGTTAAGGAAATTAAAATGCGCCCTGGGATTGATACACACGACTACAATGTTAAGGTTAAAGCTTTGTTAAAATTTATTGGTGGCGGTAATAAAGTTAAAGTATCTATGCGTTTTCGTGGTAGAGAGATGGAACATAAAAATTTAGGATTTGATCTTCTTAAAAGATTAACAGAACAAGTTGTCGAGCATGCAAAAGTGGAGGTTCATCCTAAGTCTGAAGGCAGGCAAATTATGATGATTTTAGTTCCTCAAGTGGCTAAATAAATACTAATTATTGATTCTTAGTTAAATATCCTTATAAGCCCCATTGAACTAGCTATGGCCTGCGGGGCAGCCTAGCAGTAAATTTAACAAGGAGAATAGAATGCCCAAGCTTAAAACAAAAAGTAGTTTGAAAAAACGCTTTTCTAGAACTGGAACTGGTAAAATCAAGTTCAAGCCTGCTGGTAAAAGACATGGCATGAGCAAAAGATCAAACAAATTTATTCGTAGCACAAAACGAGCAGCGATAATGTCACCTGGTGATGCAGCGCTTATCGATCATATGTTACCATACAATAAGTAGGAGTTTACAATGGCAAGAGTTTCTAGAGGCGTTACAGCAAGAGCAAGACATAAAAAAGTAATTAAAAGAGCAAAAGGTTATTACGGTAGAAGAAAAAATGTATTCAGAGTAGCTGTTCAGGCAGTTGAGCGTGGAATGCAATATGCATATCGTGATCGAAGAAAAAGAAAAAGTGATTTTAGAGGTCTTTGGATCCAGAGAATTAATGCAGGTGTGAGATTGCACGGGATGACATATTCTCAGTTTATATCTGGACTAAAAAAATCATCTGTAGAAATTGATAGAAAAATTTTAGCAGAATTGGCAGTTAATCAACCAGATGCTTTCAAAGCTTTGGTGGAAAAAGCCCAATCAGCTAACTAGTATTTAATTTTTAATAATTTATACTAATCGTATGTCTTTATCAGTTGATTTTGAAGATATTAAAAAGAAGATCGATAATTGTAAAACCCTTCAAGAACTAGAGGTTATACGATTAGAGTACCTTGGTAAAAAAGGATTAATACCGGCTGAAATGAAGCTTTTAGGTAAGCTGCCTATTGATCAAAAGAAAATTAAAGGTCAGGAATTAAATAAGCTTAAAACCTTTATTGAAGTGTCGGTTAATGATCACAAAATTTTAATTGAAAATGCAGAGCTAGAACAAAAACTTAAAAATGAAAGCATTGATGTCACATTACCTCATAATGAAGAAGCAACAGGTAAGATTCATCCTATCTCACAAACAATCTTTAGCATTACTGAGATTTTTGGAAACTTAAATTATTCAGTTGAAGCAGGGCCAGATATTGAGAGTGATTTTAATAATTTTTCTGCGTTAAACATACCTCCCCATCATCCTGCACGTGAGATGCAAGATACTTTTTATGTAAATAACAGTAATGGAGAAGATAATGTTTTAAGAACTCATACAAGTCCTGTTCAAGTTAGAACGATGTTGAAATCAAAACCTCCAATAAAAATTATTGTACCTGGACGAACTTACAGAAGTGACTCTGATTCTACACATACCCCAATGTTTCATCAAGTAGAAGGACTAGTAGTAAACGAAGATGCTACAATGGCAGATTTAAAATCAACACTAATTTTATTTTTAAAAGAATTTTTTGAAATTGATAATTTAAAATACCGATTTAGACCAAGTTATTTTCCTTTCACTGAACCAAGTGCTGAAATGGATGTTGCTTATACAAAAAAAAATAATGTCTTAAAAATTGGTGAAGGAGATGATTGGTTAGAGATTTTAGGATGTGGAATGGTTAATCCAAAAGTTTTGGAAAACTGTAATATAGATTCTTCCGTGTACCAAGGTTTTGCTTTTGGAATGGGAATAGAGAGGCTCTCAATGTTAAAGTACGGCATTACAGATATGCGCGGTCTGTTTGATTTAAATCTTAAGTGGTTAGATCATTATGGATTTTCTCCATTAGATTTAAAAACAAGATCGGAAATTTAAGCGGTTATGAAATTTACACTTGGTTGGTTAAAAGATCACTTAGATACAAATAAAGATCTCGATACAATCGTTGATACCTTGACTAATATAGGTCTAGAAATTGAGAGTGTGCAAGATAAATCAAAAGATTTTAATGATTTTACTGTCGCTGAAGTACTTAAAGCTGAAAAACATCCTGATGCAGACAGACTTAAAGTTTGTACTGTAAAATCAATTGATGGAACTTTTCAGGTAGTTTGTGGCGCACCTAATGCTCGAGAAGGAATGAAAGGTATTTTTGCACCTGAAAATAGTTTTATTCCAGGCACAGGAGTGAAATTAAAAAAATCTAAAATTAGAGGTGTAGAGTCATGTGGTATGCTTGTTTCTGAAAGAGAGATGGGAATATCTGATGAGCATGACGGTATCATTGAGGTTGACTCAAAATATTCATTAGGAGAAAAATTTATTGAAGTGTTTAATCTTGATGATCCTGTTATTGAAATCAATATTACACCGAATAGAGGAGACTGTCTTTCTGTCAGGGGTGTTGCA
This sequence comes from Pseudomonadota bacterium, assembly GCA_027625355.1. GTDB lineage: Bacteria > Pseudomonadota > Alphaproteobacteria > HIMB59 > CACPNW01. The sequence continues at coordinate 3,841 of JAQBWI010000052.1, read as the reverse complement.
AGAGACTTAGCAGCAGCAGGATTGGGAGAATTAAAAGAAAATACGTTAATTAAAAATATTGAAGGTACTTTTGATAGCCCTGTTCAATGGGAAAAAGATTTCATCGCTGATGAGGAATTTATTTGTCCAGGAGTAGCAGGAAGATATTTTAAAAATGTTACCAATAAGGAAAGTCCACCCTGGTTACAACAACGATTAAAAGCAATTGGCCTGAGACCAATTTCGGCTCTCGTTGATATTACCAATTATATCACTTATGATTTAGGCAGACCATTACATGTCTATGATGCTGATAAAATAAGTGGGAATTTGAAAATGCGCTATGCAAAAGAAAATGAACACTGTCTAACTCTTGATGAAGAAAATAGAGAATGTACAACTGATATGATTGTCATTTCTGATGATAAACAGCTCCATGGTATTGGAGGTATTATGGGTGGCTTTGATAGTGGTTGTAGCCTGGAAACGAAGAATGTTTTTCTTGAAACAGCTTTATTTGATCCAATTTCAGTTACTAAAACAGGAAGATATCTAAAATTACAAAGCGATGCAAGATATAGATTTGAGAGAGGAATTGATCCAACTTCAATACAGTGGGGAGTGCAAGCAGCAACAAAAATGATATTAGATTTGTGTGGAGGTGAGGCTAGTAGACCAGTTCAAACGCCAATTTTAGATGTTAAAAAACATACATTTGATTTTAATACCAATAAAATCAAATCATTAGGTGGAGTTGATGTTCCAAAAGATAATCAGAAAACTATTTTAGAATCTCTAGGGTTTGATGTCTCAGAAAGAGATAATGTTTTTAATATTACTGTTCCAAGTTTTAGACCTGATATTGAAGGTGAAGCTGATATTGTTGAAGAAATTTTACGCATATATGGTTTTAATGAAATACCTTTAACCAATGTCAGTGATTATATTGATAAGAAAACTGTTTTAAGTTCTGAACTTAAATCTTTTTATAAAATAAAAAGAGCAATTGCTAATACAGGATATGTAGAAGCGGTCACATGGTCTTTTATGGATGAAAAAGTTGCTAAATTAATATCTGACAATGTTATTAAAATTAAAAACCCTATTAGCGCTGATCTTAATGTGATGCGACCATCTAATATTCCTAATTTATTGAACGCTATAAATACAAATAAATCAAAAATGATATCGAGTGGTAAAATATTTGAGGTAGGACCTATATTCGACGAAACTTTAGAGGATAGGCAAGTTAATGTTGCAACGGGTATTGCATATGGAAATATTTCTGGAAATAATTGGAACTCAGAAAAAAAAGACTTTGATGTGTTTGCTATTAAATCAGATCTTATAAAAATTTTAAAATCACTTAATACACCGGTAGATAGTCTAAATTATGAAGCGATTAGTAATAAAATTTTTCACCCAGGTAAGTCTTCCTCTTTACGCATTGGAAAAAATATAATTGCCAATTTTGGTGAACTTAATCCAATATTATTAAAATCACTTGATATATCGAATGCAGTTGTGGTGTTTGAAATATTCACTGAAACATTAGCACAATTTCAAAGTAAAAAAACCTCAACTGTATCTGCCTTTGATAACAACCCATTTCAAGCTGTTGAGAGAGATTTTGCATTTTTACTACCGAAATCAGTCAAGGCAATAGATTTAATAAATAAAATTAAAAAAATTGATAAAAAAATTATCAATAAAGTTTCAATTTTTGATGTTTATGAGGGTGAAAAAATAGATGAGAATTCTAAAAGTATAGCAATTAGAGTTTTGCTTCAGCCTTTGGAAAAAACATTTAGTGATGAAGAGATAGAAGGTTTTTCAAATCAAATTATAGATGTAATTATCACTAGCTTTAAAGCAAGTCATAGAAAATAATGAAAGATCTTTCAAGCATAAGAAATTTTTCTATAATTGCGCATATTGATCACGGCAAATCAACTTTAGCAGACAGACTTATCCAATTTTGTGGTGGTTTAACTGATAGAGAAATGAAAGAGCAAGTTCTTGACTCCATGGAATTGGAGAGAGAGCGGGGTATAACAATTAAAGCTCAAACAGTTTGTCTTAATTATACCTCAAAAGATGGAAAGGAATATATTCTTAATCTTATGGATACACCTGGGCATGTCGACTTTGCTTATGAAGTATCAAGATCACTAGCTGCTTGTGAGAGCTCTCTTTTAATAGTTGACTCAACACAAGGTGTCGAAGCACAAACACTTGCTAATGCCTATCAAGCAATTAATAATGATCATGAAATTTTACCAGTATTAAATAAAGCTGATCTTCCTTCATCAGAACCTGAAAAAATAAAAGAACAAATTGAAGATGTTCTTGGGATTGACGCATCTGATGCATCATTAGTTTCAGCTAAAACAGGATTAGGTGTTGAGGAATTATTAGAAAAAATTGTTGCCGATCTACCTCCTCCCAAAGGTAAATTAGATGAGCCACTTAAGTGTATGTTAGTTGATAGCTGGTACGACAGTTATCTTGGTGTCGTTGTTTTGGTAAGAGTAATTAATGGCCAGTTGAAAAAAAATCAAAAAATTAGATTTATGGCTTCAGGTGCAACACACACAATTGATAGAGTTGGTATTTTTTCACCAAAACCAACTGAGGTAGATACTTTAGGACCAGGAGAAATAGGTTTTATTAATTCAGGGATTAAAAGTGTATCAGATTGTAAAGTTGGTGATACAATTACAGAAGAAAAAAATCCTACAATAGAACCTCTGCCTGGATTTAAACCTTCTCAACCAGTTGTTTTTTGTGGAATGTTTCCTGTGGACTCGGATGATTATGAGCACTTAAGAGATAGTATGGTTAAACTTGCTTTAAATGACTCAAGTTTTTCTTATGAGCCAGAAGTGAGTCCAGCTCTTGGTTATGGTTTTAGGTGCGGTTTTTTGGGATTGCTACATTTGGAGATAATTAGAGACAGATTTGATTTAGAATTTAATCTAGAGCTAGTTACTACAGCGCCTTCAGTTGTTTATAAGATTAATATGAATGATGGATCAGTAGTTGATCTACATAATCCAACTGACATGCCGGATCCAGTAAAAATTCATACTATTGAAGAGCCTTGGATAAAAGCAACAATTATAGTTCCTGATGAATATTTAGGTGCAGTATTAGAATTATGTACATCAAAAAGAGGAATTCAAATAAACCTTAATTATGCAGGGACCAGAGCAATGGTTGAGTATAAACTTCCATTAAATGAAGTAGTATTTGATTTTTATGATCGATTGAAATCAATAACTAAAGGTTATGCAAGTTTTGATTATGAATTAGTAGGTTATGAAGTAAATAATTTAGTTAAAGTTAGTATAATGATTAATGGAGATCCTGTTGATGCTTTATCCTTAATTGTTCATAAAGATAGATCTCAATCAAGGGGAAGAGCTTTATGCGAACGTCTAAAAGATCTAATACCAAGACAACAATTTAAAGTTGCAATTCAAGCTGCTATTGGTGGTAAAATTATAGCTAGAGAAACAGTTGCTTCATTTAGAAAAGATGTAACACAAAAATTATATGGTGGTGACGTTACTCGAAAAAACAAACTTCTTGATAAGCAAAAGAAGGGAAAAAAACGAATGAGACAATTTGGAAAAGTTGATATTCCACAAAATGCTTTTTTGAATGCATTAAAAATGAATGAAAATTAAAATATGTTTTTCTAGGGAGAGATGTGAGAGCGGTTTAATCAGCACGCTTGGAAAGCGTGTGTAGTAGCAATACTACCGAGGGTTCGAATCCCTCTCTCTCCGCCAGTTTTTACTTCTCGAAAAGTTTTCGTTAGATTTTTTGATTTGATATCAGCGTCTCTAAACCCCAG
>JAQBWI010000051.1 GCA_027625355.1 Pseudomonadota bacterium | reverse complement strand
ATTTATATGAATAATCTTTTAAAAATTTGGAAAGAAAATAAACCAGTGGTTAATGCTTGGTTGTCCATTCCAAATTCTTTTACAGCTGAGGCCTTTGGCAAAATGGGTTGGGATGCAATAACAATTGATATGCAACACGGTCAAAGTGATTATTCATCTAGTATACCAATGTTACAAGCTTTATCTTCCAGTTCATCAACTCCGATGGTTAGAGTTCCCTGGTATGAACCGGGAATAATAATGAGAATGTTAGATCTTGGAGTAATGGGTATTATAGCCCCCATGATTAATTCAAAAGAAGACTGTGAGAAATTTGTTTCCTATTGTTACTACCCGCCTATCGGACAAAGAAGTTTTGGCCCAATGCGAGCTCAATTAATCCACGGATCAAACTATTTTGAAAAAGCTAATGAAAATATTTTAAGTTTTGCAATGATTGAAACACACCAAGCGGTAGATAATTTGGATGACATTCTTTCTGTTCCTAATTTAACAGGGGTCTATATTGGTCCTGCAGATATGAGCTCTTCGTATGGCATGAAGCCAAAATTTGATGTTAAAGAAGATCCTGTATTTTCAAATATCAAATTAATTGCAAAAAAAGCTAATGAATATGGAAAAATTGCTGGAATCCATAACGGTACAACGCAATACGCAAAAGAAATGATAGATTTAGGTTTTAAGTTAGTAACTATTTCATCTGACTTTAGATCGATGTCAGCTCACGCACAATCTGTTATTGATGATATGAAAGATAAGACAAAAGAACCTCCAAAAAATGAAGCTTATTAATCTTTATTATCTTTTCTAAAAAACGGAATTAAAAAAACTAAACAGGCAATTAAAAAAAATAGGCTTCCAAACATTGCCCAAAAACTTCCAATACTTGAAATAACAAAACCTATTGCTGATATTATAAAAAGAATCCATCCAATGAAATTTATTGATTTATTACTCATTTTCTTTTTTGATCGCCTCTTCCATTTCTAATAACTCTAACCATCTATTTTCTTTATTCTCAAGTTCTTTTTCGAGAGTGCTTAATTTTTCTGTAACTTCTTCAAATCTATTATTATTACTAATATATAAATTTGAATCTTTTAATTCATTTTTTAAAGATAAAATTTCTTCTTGCATTATTTTAATTGCATTGGGGATATTTTCTAATTCAAATTTAAATTTGAAAGATAATTTTTCTATTTTTTTTATTTTAGTTATATTTTCTTTTTTCTTTGAAATTTTATTTGTAAGAATCTTGTCAGATTGATGGTTCAGAAAATCACTATACCCCCCTAAAAACATTGAAATCTTTCCATCACCATCAAATGATAAAATTTTATTTACTGTTTGGTCTAAAAAATCTCTGTCATGAGAAACAATTAATAAAGTCCCCTTGTAACTAGATAGCATTTCGGTGAGAAGGTCCATTGTTTCTAAATCTAAATCGTTTGTTGGCTCATCTAAGATAAGTCCTGTTTTTGGATTTGCTAAAACCTTTGACAATAATAATCTATTTTGTTGTCCACCAGATAACGATAAAATTGTGTCGTTAACGCGCTTAGGATCAAATTGAAAATCTTTTAAATAACTACAAACATGCCTTTCTTTTCCTTGGACTGATAAATAATCTCCTCCATTTGGAACTAAAATTTCTTTTAATGATTTATTTGAATTTAAATCGTTTCTTAGCTGATCAAAATAGGAGAATTCTAAATTCTTTTTTAATTTAATTGATCCACTAATTTCTTTAAGCTCTCCAACTAAAGTTTTCAAAAAAGTTGATTTTCCTGTTCCATTTTTACCAAGCAAACCAATACGATCACCTTTAGTAATCTTAACTGATATATCTTTTAATATTTTATTTTTTGAATTTGGATATGAAACAGAGGCTTTAATAAATTCAGCAATAAATTTTGAATTATCAGATGCAGGCTTTACCAACATTGGCTTCACTGACTTTATAGCCTGTCTATAAGATGACTCATCTTTTTCCAATTGCTCTTTTAATTGCCTTGCCCTTTCAAGTCGCTTTACATTTCTTTTAACTCTTGCTTTAACTCCTCTTTGGGCCCACTCCACCTCTAGATTTACAAATTGTTTTCTATTTTTTAATTCCCGAGCTTCTTGATCTAATAATTCTTCAGACCAAGCATCAAAGTTTTTGAAACCATTTGGACTTATACGTAAATCCCCTCTATCCAACCAAAAAACCTTATTTGTAAAATTACTTAAAAATGTTCTATCATGACTGACACAAAGCATTACTCTATTTAACCCTTTGAGGTGCTGTTCAAGCCATTGTATACATTCTAAATCTAAGTGGTTTGTGGGCTCATCAAGTAGCATTATGTCAGAATCAGGTATGAGAGTTTTAGCCAAGGCAATCCTTCTTTTTTGACCACCTGATAAATTTTTTATATTTGCGTGTTTATCTAAATTTAAATTATTACAATAAATATCTATTTTAAATTTTTCATCATCATTTTTTAACACTTTACTCATCTCTTCCTCAACAGATTTAGAATAATCTAATTCAAAATGTTGAGTAAAGTAGGAAACTTTAAGATTGGGGAAGTTCCAAAGTTCACCGTTATCTAATTCTTGAGTTCCCATTACTATTTTCATTAATGTTGTTTTGCCAACACCGTTTTTTCCAACTAAAGCAACTAAGTCACCACGGTGTATATTTAAATTTAAACCATTAAAAATTTCCTTTTTACCAAATCTAACGTCTACATCTCGTAATGAGAAAATTAAATCACTGGGCATTTATTTTAAATATAGAAAAAGAAAATCAATTGAGCTTAATATCAAAAATAGAATGATAATTCTTTTTAAAGACCATGAACCTGAAGGAAAAATAAAATTATAAAATTTTTGCATAAAGGCTATTATTACTAAATTTGAAAAAAATCTAATATAAACGCTTTATAAAAAAAGCGTTTATGTAATTTAAAAAATATTAATCTCTACTATAAATATAAAATCCTATAGCAAATAAAGCGGTAAAGATAATATTCACGTAAGCCGTAGGTCCTGCGACAGCTCCGATCATAATATGATAAGCAATTATTATTGTAAATAAAAGGCCCCAATTGCATGCAGCATGCCTATAGATTTAATTGACTCACTTGCAACATCTGGAAATCTCCAAGCCCAAATTGAGAAAACTAAGAAAGTCATCCCTGAAAATTGACCTAAAGTAATAAGATCATCAGTTACTTCCCAACCTGCGGCTTCTAAAAAAGCACTTGTTAGGAATAGCCCGCCTATTGCATTTAAAAATAATACAATTGATTGGACTTTAAATACAGTTCTTAAATTCATTTTAATCTCCTTAATTAAATTCACTTTTTAATATTTTTATTGAGATTCGTATTTTAATAAATAGTTGTAAATAAGAACTATTAAAATGATATGAGTAGAAACCAAGATAATTTTTACAAACCTTTTTTATTATTTTTGAAATTTTAAGGTTTGGGATTTTAAAAAAGCCTTTTTAAATTTTGAAAATGTGAAATTATTAGTTTTACAAGAGTCTAAGATTACCTTTTCTTTCTTTTCAACAAATTTGATAGCATCAAGTAAATCATCTATTAGAGTATCATCAAAAGATACTGCACCGTGTACATCAGCATGAATTAAATCATTATCATTGATTTCCATGCCCATCACATTAACTTTTGTTCCAAACTCCATTAACGAAACTTCTGCATGACTAGGACTTAATGTCTTTGATAAAAATTGGAAATTTTTTGGTATAACATCAAGATCTCTAACCGAACCATTAGTAACGACCCCAAGACATCCAAGTTTATTGTGTATATTGGCATTAACTTCTCCCCAGAATGATCCTATAGGATTTTTGTGCTGATCATAAATAACAGAAATTTTAGGAAAATTACCCTTATTAACATACTCATAATAATCAATCCTAATTGAGTTTTTAGTTTTTTTATTATGCTTTAGGGAACTAATTTTTGCTGTTTTTGCATAACCAACCATCGGTTTAATTTTTGGATTTAAACAGAAAAACTTTTCTTTTGAATATCCTTTAATCTTGTATTTTGGATCTAACAACTCTAGTCCATTACAAATAGTTGGGGTATCAAATTTCTGCAGTTTCAGTAATTTATTATTTTTCATTTAGCTGTATTTCCTTTCTATGTTTATTTGACTGATATGATGCAAAAACCAAAGATAGGCTTTTGATATTATCTGCTCCACTGGTGTCATGAACTCTTTTCATATTAAGACATGAAATAAAATGATTGTGCGTATTAACGATACTTTCCTGAATTTGATCCCATGGTTTTGAGATCCATTTTAACTTTCTAGGATTACCTTTATGCAATTTTTTCAAACCTTTTTTATGAACAGTAATATTATAATCATAATCTAAATCTATTGAGCCATTTTCATATTCTACATTTACTAAAGTTTGTGCAAATCTATCAGGAGTTTTTATCGACGAAATTGAAGCATCTATAATACTAACGCCGCCATTTTCATGCCGAACAAGTGATGTAAATGCCGTTTCTCCTTTAAATTTTTTATTTGTATTTTGGTTAATGGTATAAACACTTGTTGCTTCCCCTAGAAAAAATCTACTTAAATCATATAAATGAATGCCTACATCTAAAATCAAATATTCCTCTAAATCATAAAGGTAGGCTTGATTAGTATAGCCCACTGGATTAGCGTGTCGAAAAGAGATTTTAGAATATTGTGGTTTTTTTAACTGATATTGTTTTTCTAATTTTTTAAGTGTCATTAATGGTGTTTGCCATCTAAAGTTTTCATGAACCATTAAAGGTGTTTTAGTCTTCTCGTAAAGACTGACAATTTTTTTTGCATCCTGTAAGTTTTCAGCAAAAGGTTTCTGAATTGATGTAGCAACTTTTCTTTTTGATAATATTTTTCCGATTGAAAGATGAGTTTCCATTGTTGTTACAACATCAACAAAATCGAGATTTTCTAAATCTAATAATTTATTTATATCAGTGTAATAATGTGCTATCTTAAATTTTTTCGAAAAAGAAATAGCTTTTTTCTTATCTAAATCACAGACTGCAACGATCTCAATATTTTTAATTTCATTCCAAGCCTGCATATGATTATGGGCAAAAAAACCACATCCAATTATTGCCCCTTTTAATTTCATTAACTAACCTGAATTAATTTTATTTCATAAGGCTCAAAAGATAAACTCTTTGTTGAGTCTTCAAAATTTAAAAATGAAAATTGAGATTTACTTACTAGCTCAAAATTATTTTTGTTAAGATAACTTTGCTGAAGAACAGTTTCATTTTCTAAAATATAACTTGTCTGATTTGATGAGTTATTTGTTAATAAATAATACATTTTTTCTTCCCTTACTAGTTTCACACCTGAGATTGAATTCTTTTTTTCAATTTTATAAATTTTAGCATTTTTAAAATATAACAAGACTTCATACAGATGAAATAAAGGTCTCTTCTGATTATTTTCTGTGAGTATGCCATGAATACCTTTTAGTGAAGCAATGGTGATAAATTTAGTATTTTTTGATAAAGTTTCTGAAAACACAGCAATAGTCCAATTCAAACTAAATAGGCTATCATGTCTTGGATCCATATCAGTCATTTTCAATCTTACTTTGTCAATATTAGGAGCAAGTTTTTCTCCATAAGGATTAAAATGCATTCCAAGAGTCATGGGGCCAATGTGTATTGGCGTATCTTTAGTAAAATTATTAATTGAATGTAAAATAAATTTTATAGAGTTAGGTGTATCTAATACACCATAATCACTTGCATCATGTACTATTGGAGTAAAAGAGAAATTAATTCCATCAAAATCACCATCTGGTTTCTTTCTATTTAATTCTGTAAAATTAGTTATCATACCAGAAAAAATATGAACATCTGGTAACTGAATTTTAGCCTCTTTGTAATAGTCTCCTAGTTTTGGAACTGATGGCCACTCACCAGCAGGTTGAAAACTATTTAAATAAATTTTAGGACAGATAAGAAGTTTGTTAACATTTATTTTGTTTGCAACAATGTAATCTTTTATATTTTTTATAATGACCTCAACCTTCTTAGAATGATCAATAAGTGCAACTAAATAAATTGGAAGATGATCAAAATTTGGCTTACTACTCTCAGTAATATTCTCAAAATCAACTAAATGATATAAAAAATCAACATTTACTAAATCAATTCCATTAGTTTCATTATCAATTTTTATACCTATTTTTGGCATCGTGTATTCTTCTTTAATATTATTCGGTAATATGTTTTGATTTGATATAGTCACTAGTGAATTATTTTTTTCTATCACAGTAATTTCTATTTCCTGATGAAAGGCAGAATTTTTATGTTCTTTATAAGGAAAGGGATCAAGTAAAGACCCACTATAAATTTTATAAGACGCATCTCCCCAATTTCGTTGATCTTCCATTTCAAAATGAATACCATCAAATCTAATGTTAAGAGCTATTGAGTCAAACATTTCATATGAAAGATTATTAAATTTAACCATTGGTTGATCGGGTTGAATAATTAAGGGATATTTTAGTGTTTCAGTTGTATGATCACTTTTTGATACAATTACTTGCTGATTAACAACACCATCTAATGGCAATAAAAGATTAAAACCTATTCGATTAGTCCAAAAATCAGTTAAAAATTTACCATTTGCAATTAATTTTACAGAATTATCACCTATTGAAAGAAGAAGTTTCACTTCTAATTGTTCAACATCACCATATTTTAAATCAAATTCAAAATGTAATTTTTTATCTTTGTTATATGATGAAGTCTTAATAATTTCAGGGGAATAATTATTCCAATTTTTATCTCTTACTAAAAATGAAATTAACTTTAATATTTCAATATTATTATATTTTATACTTCTCAAAAAAAGATTATCTCTTAAAAGTGAAAACTTATTAATCGTAAATTTTTCAAATATTTCATTTTGTAGATATCCCAAAGAGTCAAAATTATGCATAGTTTACAACACTAGTTTTTTTAGCATTAAAGATATCTTTTATTGTTTTTTGTAAATTAGATTGATCATTATGATTCAGAAGTCCAAGTAAAATAATTTCTCGTTGAGCAAAACTTCCCCCCAGTTGATGAAAAGCATTATGCACCACTTTTGCATCTATAACTTTTCTATTAAGGAGATTGTTTAGTACTGGCACTAAATAACTACTCGTAGAATTCTGAAATTTTGTATTTTTATAATGCTGGCTGATACCTTCTT
>JAQBWI010000050.1 GCA_027625355.1 Pseudomonadota bacterium | reverse complement strand
AAAAAATTATTAAATCTGAGCAGGAATGGAAAGAAATACTCTCAGAAGAAGAATATTACGTTACTAGACAAAAAGGAACAGAGCCTGCATTCTCTGGCAAAGCTTTTGATATTACTAAAGATGGAATATTTAAATGCAGATGTTGTGGCGCTCAATTATTTGAGAGAACTTCTAAATATGAGTCAGGATGTGGCTGGCCCAGTTTTTTCAAGGGGATTTCAAATGATGCAATTAAAACAGAGCAAGATACTTTGCATGGAATGGTAAGAACTGAAATCATGTGTGCTTCTTGTGATGCTCATTTGGGACATGTATTCGATGATGGTCCTGAGCCAACAGGTCAACGTTATTGCGTAAACTCTTTATCTATTCAATATCAAGAATTCGAATAAAATTAATTAGGGTTTTGCTTCAAAAATTCTAAATAATTAACAACGTCATTAAATTTCTCATCAGGAATATCTTTGTATGTCATTTGAAAATGATTTTTTACCTCTAGAGCAACATGAGCATAAGAATTCCGACCTTTTGGATGATTAGGGTGTTCAGGAAGTTTACCTAACAGCTCATCACCAGTTAGCTGAATTAGTCTCCAAATTTTACTAGCGTTTTCTTTATTCAAAATTACTGTGCTAAAGCTCCCATTGGATCCCATGGAGCAAGAGTTATAGGATCTATATCGAGATATTTTAGTAACTTTTTGCTTAAGTATTTTTTATCCACGACAACTTCATAGGTATATTCGTCAAACCACTCATCCGTCATCATCATATACCCCTTGTTACCATTTTTAGTGCCCCAACTGTTTTCAATTTTCCATTTAGCTGATTTTTTGTTTTTAACATCTACTCCTGTTAACAACATGGCATGTGTCATTTCACTATCTCCATATTCTAGTCTGGTTTGTTTATTCATTTTAAAAGAAGTTTGAAAAACATTTTGATAATCAAAGATACCCATATCAAGGACACCCATGTCTCTACTAAATCTCTTACCCACATCACATCCAAACCAAACAGCTTCATTATTTTTAATTGATTGCATAGCTGATTTTTTTAATTCATCTATCTCTACATTAAGATATTTTATATCTTGTCCCTCAACAACATTACCTAAAAAATCAACAGTATAAGTTGTGTTAAATTTTTTATTACTCAATGGCGCATGAATTAGGCAAACTTTATCTTTAATATTTATGTCTGCATATTTTTTACAGAAATCTTTAGGTGTCATGTCTGAAATTGATATGTATTTATTATCTTTATCTCTTGTAGACCAGTTAACTATTTCTGGAGGCTGTCCAAGAAACATAGCTAATAAATTATAAATAGTTTCCATCATATCTTTCTTTAACTTTGCTGATTGTTTTGCAGGTTTTTTTCTGAGAATGGATGCAAACTCTCTTAGCTTATGAGTAAGTATATAATTCATTGCCATTGATTTACTGCTATGGTTTGTCTCAGGCATGACATCTTTTGGAACAGCGCCATATTTTTCTATAAGATTTACGAACATATCCCACTGTCCACCATCTTGTACTGGCGCTTTGACAAGATGCATAATTAATCTACTATCGTAATTTTCATCTCTTGTTTTGATTATATTTTCTAAAAAATAATTTGCTTTTTCTAACTTGTCCCAAAACATAAAATAATTTTGAGAAAATTCAAAATTTGTTAAACCTAACTTTTTCACAACCTCGAGACGCATTAGATTTAAACCTGCAAAACCCCAACATCTTCCAGATGCCATTTGATTTGTTGCAGGTAGTTCTTTCTCAATTAAATGTGAAAAATGATGGTTAATTTGAGTAAAATTTTCCCAATTAAGGGCAACAGTATTTAAGTCATTTTTTATTAATGCATTTCTCGATGCAGTATTTTTATTGTTTCTAAGAAATTTATTTTTAAACTTTTTAACGTCATTAATAGATATATTTTTAGGCATAATATATATCTAAAACTATTTTAGCTTAAATCAAATTGATTCTATTTTTTCTTTTTTTTTAAACCTATTTTTTGCTTCCTATCATCAATTAATTTAACTGCATCTTCTAATGTTAGGCTATCAATTGTTTGATCACCTAGAAGGGAAGCATTAATTTTTCCACATTTTACATAAAGTCCATACTTACCATCATGGGCAGTTATATTTTTTTTATCTGTTGGATGTTCACCAAAACTTTTTAGAGTTTCATTAACTCTTTGAGTAGGTTTTGCAATTAATTCAAGAGCTCTTTCTAATTCTATATCAAGAATATTATCTGTTTTTTCTAGAGCTTTATATTTTTTATCATGAAGAATATATGGTCCGTACATACCAATTCCAGCACTAACAGTTTTATTATTTTCAGGATTAAAACCAAGTTTTCTTGGCAATCCTAATAATTGTATTGCAGTATTCAATCCTATCTCATCAGGTTCAAAATTTTTGGGAATTGAGACTCTTTTTGGTTTTTTTTCAGGCGTTCCTTCACCAACTTGCATATAAAAACCATAAGGGCCTTTTCTAAGTGTAATCATTTCATTTGTTTCTGGATAAATGCCAATTTCTTTTGGTCCACTTAATGATTTGCCATCTTTGTCATTTAATTGGTTAAACTGAACAGTGTATTTACAATCAGGATAATTAGAACAACCAATAAATCCTCCAAATTTCCCAACTTTGATTCCTAATCTTCCATTTTCACAGGTTGGGCATTTTCTACTTTCATCTTTTCCTTCTGGAGGGAAGAAATGAGCTCCTAAGGCATCATCAAGCACATCAATTACTTCTCTATTTGATTTACCTACTGTATCATCACATAGTTTTTTAAAAGTTTCCCAAAAATTTCTTAAAACCTCTTTCCAATCTAACTTACCATCAGATATTTCATCCAATTGATTTTCTAAATCTGCCGTAAAGTCATACTCTACGTATTGGTTAAAATATTTTTCAAGAAAAATTGAAACAATACGACCTCTGTCATGAGGATTAAAACGTTTTTTATCTAAAATAACATAATCTCTATCTTGCAAAACTTTTATTATTGATGCGTAGGTTGAGGGTCTCCCAATACCTAGTTCTTCCAATTTTTTGACTAAACTTGCTTCTGTATAACGAGGAGGTGGCATAGTAAAATGTTGGTTTTTAATTACCTCTTTAAGATTTAATTTGTCTCCCTCATTCATTACTGGAAGAATGGTTTCTTTTTCTTCGTCTTTATCATCATCTTTTGCTTCTTGATAAACTTTATACATCCCAGAAAATTTAATAGTTGAACCATTAGCACGCAAACTTACCTGGTTATTTTCACTTATTATATCTATTGCTACTTGATCAAGAATAGCACTAGCCATCTGCGAAGAAACTGCTCTCTGCCAAATGATTTCATATAATTTATACTCTTCACCTGTAATATATCGCTTAATTTTTTGTGGGGTTAAATTTACATTTGTTGGACGTATACATTCATGCGCTTCTTGAGCATTTTTAGCTTTAGATTTATATACTCTTGGAGCGTTAGGAAGATATTCGTTCCCATAATTCTCACTAACAAAGTTTCTAACCTGATTAATAGCTTCATTTGACATAACTACACTGTCAGTTCTCATATAAGTAATTAATCCTGTTGTTTCTCCATCAATTTCCGTACCTTCATAAAGTTTTTGCGCTGTACGCATTGTTTGACTAGCGCTTAATCCTAATTTGCGACTTGACTCAATTTGCATAGTAGAGGTTGTAAAAGCAGGATAAGGATTTCTTTTTGCTTCTTTTTTTGTAATATTTCCGACATTGAAATTTGATTTTTTAATTGCATCATAAATTTCACTAGCTTGTTTTTCATTTTTAATATCTAGCTTATCAATTTTATTTCCATCAAATAATGTTAATCGTGCATTAATATCTTTATCATCTATATTTAAAAAATGTCCTTGAATAGACCAATATTCTTGAGGATTAAACTTTTCTATTTCTAACTCTCTTTCACTTATAATTCTTAAAGCGACAGATTGAACTCTTCCAGCAGATTTGGACCCAGGGAGTTTTCGCCAAAGCACAGGAGAAAGAGTAAAACCAACTAAAAAATCTAATGCACGCCTTGCTAAATAAGCATTAACTAAATTTTCATCTATTTGACGTGGCTCTTTCAAACTCTCTAAAACTGCGTTTTTAGTAATTTCATTAAAAGTGACTCGATGAATATTTAATTTAGAAAGAGAAGCATTATCTCTTAAAAGTTTCTCTACATGCCAAGCTATTGCTTCTCCTTCACGATCAGGATCAGTGGCTAGATATAGGTTCTCAGATTTTTTTGCAGCATCAGTTATTTCTTTAATAACTTTTTTACCTCTATCACTTGTTTCCCATTGCATTTGAAAATCATTTTCAGTGTCTATTGCATCATTTTTAGCAGATAGATCGCGGACATGACCTACGCTTGCAAGAACTTTAAAGCCAGAACCTAAATATTTATTTATAGATTTTGCTTTAGAAGGAGATTCAACAATTAATACATTCATATAAATTTTATTCCAAATTTCAGTTTAAACTTACTTCGTCAAGATTTTTTTAAAAAATATAGAATACTACTTAGAAAATTTTATTTTATTTTCTGAACCGCTCATCAATCGTTTTATATTTTCACGGTGTTTTACTGATATTATTAAGAATAAATAAAGTAAAAAAATAACAACAATATAATTGGGATTGACGAAAAAAAAATAGAGTGGAGCAACTAAAGTTGCCGCCAACGAGCTTAAAGATGAGTATCTAGAAATCCAAGCAATAGTAATCCAAGTTAATAAAAAATACAGTCCAATAAGGAAATTTAAACCAATTAAGAAACCAATATATGTAGCCACACCTTTTCCACCTTTAAATTTTAACCAAATAGGAAAAATATGACCAAGAATTGCAAAATGACTTAGAAATATTGAATGTAAAATATTAGTATCATAAAGATAGCTCAAAATAATAAAAGGAAGGACTCCTTTAAAAATATCTAAAAAAAGGACTGCAAATGCTAAATACTTATTTCCAGTACGAAGAACGTTTGTTGCTCCTACATTACCTGAACCAATATCTCTAATATCTCCATGCCCTAATAACTTTGTAAGTATTAATGCAAAAGGTATTGACCCAATAAGATAGAAGAAGGTTATAAATAAAAAGTTAGTAACTAACGACATTATCTCTATTTTTAATCAGTATATCTAAACAAGCCATACGTATAGCAACACCCATTTCAACCTGTTCCTGAATCAAGCTTCTTGTAATATCATCTGCTAATTTAGAGTCTATTTCAACCCCTCTATTCATTGGGCCAGGATGCATTACAAAGGCATTTTTTTTTGCATATTTGAGTTTATTGTAATCTAATCCATATTTATTGAAATAAGTCTTTTGATTTGGCATAATTTTTCCAACTATCCTCTCTTTTTGAATTCTTAGCATCATTACAATATCACAATTTCTAAGACCTTTTTTCATATCTGTATAAACTTCTACGGGAAGTTTGTTGATATTTTTTGGCAGCCATTGTTTGGGGCCAATAACATTTATCTTAGCACCAAGCTTAGATAAGATAATTATATTTGATCTCGCAACACGGCTATGAAGAATATCACCACAAATAGCTATTTGTAATTTTGAAAAATTATTAAATCTATTTTTTATAGTTAGGGCGTCTAAAAGAGCTTGAGTAGGGTGTTCATGACTTCCGTCGCCCGCATTAATTACGCAAGCATCGACATTATTTGAAATCCTTTTACTTATACCTTCTTCTGGATGTCTTACTATTAAAACATCTGGATTCATTGAATTAATAGTTGTCATAGTATCTAAAAGTGTTTCACCTTTATTTATAGAGCTATCTTTTACAGCAACATTTATAAGATCCGCACCTAATCTTTTAGCGGCTACTTCAAAACTTGTACGTGTTCTTGTTGAGTCTTCAAAAAATAAATTAAATATTGTTCTTCCCTCTAGTAAGTTGCTTTTTTTAACTCTTCTTTTATTAAAATTAATAAATTTTTTTGCTTCATCTAAAATAAACTTTATTTCTTTTGCATTTAAATCAGCAGTCTCAACTAGATGAATTTTTTTATATATGTTTTTTGATATTTTTTTAATTTTGTTACTAATTTCAAATGATGAATAATTTTTCAGAGCTATTTTTTTTGCTTGCTTTAATATTTTTGAACCTGTTGATGAACGAATAGCCTTTTGTTTTGGTAATTTAATTTTCATTTGCCAATACTGAGAGTTTTCCCTTTTGTATAATTTAATTTGACCAGACTCTAAAAAAATTGATTTCATATGTGTTAAAATTGTGTAAATATGTGTAAACTAATTTAAGTGGTTTTTCTATACCTATCTAAATATCCTTGTAAAATATAAGCTGCTGATTGTTGATCTAGTTTTTTTTTAATTTTTGTAGAGCTAAAATCAGATTTTCTTAATTCCTTAAATATAATATCAGAGGAATATCTTTCATCCCAAAATTCAATTGGTTTTGAAAAAAATGATTGTAATTCATTACTAAATTTTCTTATCTTATTTGTTTGCTCATTTTCATTACCATCTAAACTTAGTGGAAGTCCAAGAATAAACCCTCCAATTTTATATTCATTTAAAAATTCCTTGATTTTTGGTAAATCCTTTTTAGTCCCTTTTCTCGAAACTGTATTGAGAGGTGTTGCTATTGTAAATGATCTGTCTGATACGGCTATTCCAATTGTTTTGTAACCTATATCTAGACCTACAAGAATTTGTGATATAAGAAGTCGCTCAATTAAATTGTTAGTTTTTTCAATCACTGGAGACATATAAATTGAAGTTAGATATAAATACAATAAATAAAATTGCAAAACTTGCTAGAATTAAGCTGTCTGATGAGGAGGCTAAAGATTTACTTAAAGACATGAACTCAATTTTAGATTGGGTGGAGCAACTAAATGAGGTTAATACAGACTCAATTGAGCCACTAGCGAATATCTCATCGTCAATTCTTCCTCAAAGAAAAGATGAGCCAAAAGATGTTAATTCTAGTGATGAAATTTTGCAAAACAGCCCTGATAAACTCGAGGGATATTTTGCTGTCCCAAAGGTAGTAGAGTAATGGAATTTAAATCAATCTCTCAATTAAAATCTTTATTAGATGAAAATAAAATATCAGTTAAAGAAATTGCTGAAACCTATATAAAAAAAATAAATGAAAAAAAAGATTTAAATATTTTTATTTATTTTAATGAAGATAAAATTCATGATCAAGTAAAAGAGATAGAAACTTTAACCAATGATAAAATATTAAAAGGTATT
>JAQBWI010000049.1 GCA_027625355.1 Pseudomonadota bacterium | reverse complement strand
ACTTTAAAGGTTATATTTATTTTGTTTTTGTTTATATGGGTCCGAGGAACTTTTCCAAGATACAGATATGATCAATTAATGAGACTTGGTTGGAAAATTTTCTTGCCTATTTCACTATTGTGGGTGGTTTTAACGGCTGGCTTTTTAATGATCTTTGATATGGTACCTAATTCTCTATGATAAAATATATTAAATCTTTTACTCTATTCGAACTTTTACAGGGCATGTTCTTAACTTTAAAGTACATGTTTAAAGCTAAGGTAACTATCAATTATCCTCATGAGAAAGGGCCTTTGAGTCCACGATTTAGAGGAGAACATGCTCTTAGAAGATATCCAAGTGGTGAAGAAAGATGTATTGCATGTAAATTATGTGAAGCAGTGTGTCCTGCACAAGCTATTACCATAGAGGCTGAACCAAGAGATGATGGCAGTAGAAGAACCACTAGGTATGATATTGATATGAGCAAGTGTATTTACTGTGGACTATGTCAAGAGTCATGTCCCGTTGACGCAATTGTTGAAGGTCCAAATTTTGAATTTGCAACTGAAACTAGAGAAGAGCTTATGTATACTAAAGAAAAACTCATGGAAAACGGTGATCGTTGGGAGCAAGAAATTGCGCAAAATATCTATTTAGATCGAAAATATCGTTAATGTATCTTTACTCAATTACATTTTATGTTTTTTCTCTTGTGGCAGTTCTCTCTGCATTAATGGTTATTAGTGCAAGAAACCCAGTTCACTCAGTTTTATTTTTAATTTTAAGTTTTGTTAACGCATCTGGTTTGTTTGTTTTATTGGGAGCAGAATTTTTAGCTATGATTTTAGTCATAGTTTATGTTGGTGCAGTTGCTGTTCTTTTTTTATTTGTTGTAATGATGCTTGATATAAATTTTGTAAAATTAAGAGAGGGCTTTCTTCAATATTTGCCTTTCGCAGCTTTATTAGGAATAGTTCTCATAATTGAATTAGGTATTTTATTTCTTACAAGATCCTTCTCTGAGAGTTCTTTGTCAAAATTTGTCGAGTCACCTATGATAAATGAAATAGAAAACACTAAATTGATAGGTCAAGTTTTATATACTGATTATTTTTATTTATTTCAAATTAGTGGTCTAATTCTTTTAGTTGCAATGGTTGGCTCAATAACTTTAACATTAAGAGATAGAGGTCAAGTAAAAAGACAAAATATATCTCAACAAAATTACCTAAACGCTAATGAGTCTATTGAGAAGAAAAACATAAAATTAGGTGAAGGAATTAAATGATTTACCTTGAACATTACTTATTTCTTGCCGCAATAATTTTTACAATCGGTGTGCTTGGTATTTTTTTTAACAAAAAAAATGTTATCATTATTTTAATGTCAATTGAGTTGATACTTTTATCAGTAAATATAAATTTAATATCTTTCTCTGTATTTTTAAATGATATTTCGGGACAAATATTTGCAATGCTAACATTAACTGTGGCTGCAGCAGAAGCAGCAATAGGTTTGGCCATTTTAGTAGTTTTTTATAGAAATTTAGGCTCAATAGAAGTTAGTAAAATTAATAAATTAAAAGGATAAAGTTACAACATGGCCCATTTGATTATTTTTCTTCCTCTTATTGGTTTTTTGTTTTCTTTCTTTTTGGGAAAAAAATATAATTTTAAAATATCTCAAATAATTACTACATCTTTTTTATTTATATCAGCTTTTCTGTCATGGATTTTATTTTTCTCTTACTTGGGTGAAAGAGATACAGAGGTAATTCATATTTTTAACTGGTTTACTTCAGGAAATTTTATAGTTGATTGGTCAATAAGGTTAGACGCGCTAACAACAACAATGTTTATAGTTGTTTGCAGTGTATCTGCTTGCGTTCATCTTTACTCGGTAGGTTATATGAATGAAGATCCTTCGAAAATAAGATTTATGGGATACTTGAGTTTATTTACCTTCTTTATGTTGATGCTTGTTTCCAGCAACAATTTATTACAAATGTTCTTTGGATGGGAGGGGGTTGGTTTAGCTTCTTATTTATTAATAGGATTTTGGTATCATAAGCCTTCAGCTAACAATGCTGCTATCAAAGCCTTTCTTGTAAACAGAGTAGGTGACTTCGGTTATGCTCTTGGTATTGCGGGTGTTTTTTTTATTTTTGGTTCGATAGAATTTGACGTAATTTTTAATAACGCTGAGAATTTTAAAGACCACACTATTCCTTTTTTAGGGTTAAGTTTCAGTACTATAGATCTTTTATGTTTTTTGTTATTTATTGGTGCTATGGGAAAATCTGCTCAATTAGGCTTACATACCTGGCTGCCCGATGCTATGGAAGGTCCTACACCAGTATCTGCCCTTATTCATGCTGCAACAATGGTAACAGCTGGAGTTTTCTTGGTTGCAAGAATGAGTCCCTTATTTGAGTATGCAATTATCACAAATTTATTTATTACATTTATTGGTGCTGCAACTGCTATTTTTGCTGCAACTATTGCTCTCACACAAAATGATATAAAAAGAGTGATTGCTTATTCAACATGCAGCCAACTTGGTTATATGTTTTTTGCTGCTGGATTAGGTGCTTACAATGCTTCTATTTTTCATTTAATGACACATGGTTTTTTTAAGGCTTTATTATTTTTATCTGCTGGCTCTGTAATATATGCAATGCATCACGAACAAGATATGCGTAAAATGGGTGGGCTATTTAAAAAAATTCCTTTCACAGGCACTATGATGTGGATTGGTTCTTTGGCAATAATAGGTTTCCCATATTTTTCTGGTTATTATTCAAAGGAAAGTATTTTAGAAAATGCATACTATTCTGATTCTTCAATGGCTACTTTTGCATATACAATAGGAATTTTGACAGCTCTACTAACAGCTTTTTATTCATGGAGATTACTCTTCATGACTTTTCATGGAGAAACAAGATCTGACAAGAAAAATTTTGATCACGCGCATGAATCTCCATTTGTAATGACATTGCCATTAGCGTTATTAGCTTTTGGTTCTATTTTTATGGGAATGTTTTTTTCTGATTATTATATTGGTAAAATGCAATACGTTTTTTGGGGAGACTCACTTGTTCTTCATGAAGGCAAACATTACTATTTACCTTTTATCCAAACACTCATTGTAAAAAGCTCAGTGGCTATTGGTGTAATGCTGGCCGCATTAATTTATTTTTATAAAAATAACTTACCAAAAAATTTAGCTTATAACTTAGACCCTCTTTATTCTATTTCTCTTAATAAATGGTATGTTGATGAGCTCTACAATTCAATTTTTATAAAACCTTATTTTTTGCTTGCAAACTTATTTTGGAAAAGAGGAGATGAAAAAATTATTGATAAATATGGGCCTAATGGAATTTCTAAAATAGTTGGTTTAACCTCAGGTTACTTAAGTCGTTTTCAATCTGGATATTTATATCATTATGCATTTGCCATGTTAGGCGGTTTAGTAATAATTTTAACTTGGTTTATATATTATTAAATGACTGATATCCCTCTACTATCGTTAACAATATTTCTTCCTCTTTTAAGTGCCTTTGTAATTCTTTTAATTAAAGAAGATGAAAACTCTCTAAATAACATAAAAAATGTAGCCTTTTGGACTTCAGTTGGTGTTTTTCTTATAAGTTTATTAATTTGGCTTCAATTTGATAACACTAAACCAGGCTATCAATTTGAAGAAAAATTTAGATGGTTTAGTGATTTTAATTTTTATTATCATATAGGGATTGATGGAATATCTCTATTTATGGTTATCTTAAGCACATTTTTAACTCCTCTTTGCATTCTAGCAAGTTGGGAAAGTATTAAAAAAAGAGTTAAGGAATACATGTTAGCTTTTCTATTTCTAGAGACAGTAATGATAGGGATGTTTGCATCTATAGATATTCTACTTTTTTATATTTTTTTTGAAGCAGTTTTGATACCAATGTATTTAATAATTGGTATTTGGGGTGGTGATAGAAGAATTTACGCATCTTTTAAATTCTTTTTATACACCTTACTTGGTTCCGTACTTATGCTGATAGCTATTGTTGTAATTTATCAACTAACAAACTCTATGAGTATAGAAGAACTTCAGGGAAATTATTTTACTACAAATGTTCAGTTATACCTTTGGTTGGCTTTCTTTGCATCTTTTGCAGTAAAAATACCTATGTGGCCTTTTCACACTTGGTTACCAGATGCACACGTTGAAGCACCAACTGCTGGATCAGTGATTTTAGCTGGTGTACTTTTAAAAATGGGAGGTTATGGATTTATAAGATTCTCACTTGGCATGCTTCCCGAAGCATCAGAATATTTTGCTCCGATGATAATGACACTAAGTATAATTGCTGTCATTTACACTTCATTGGTTGCGCTGGCTCAAACTGATATTAAAAAACTCATCGCTTATTCTTCCGTAGCTCATATGGGTTTAGTAACAATTGGAATTTTTGCTGTAAACTCTCAAGGTCTTGAGGGGGCAATGATTCAAATGATTAGTCACGGAGTAGTATCCGGAGCGCTTTTTCTATGTGTAGGTGTGATTTATGATAGAATGCATACAAGAGATATTAATTTTTATGGTGGTTTAGTTAATAGAATGCCAATTTATGCAACAGTCTTCATGATATTTATGCTAGGATCTGTTGGCTTGCCTGGCACAAGTGGTTTTATTGGAGAATTTTTAGTTATAGTTGGAGCTTTTAAATATTCGAGTATCGTAGTAATTGGAGCTGCGTCAGGAATTGTTTTATCAGCAGTTTATATGCTTTATTTATACAAAAGAATTATATTTGGAGTGATTGAGAATGAAAAATTGAAGGAAATTTCAGATTTAAATCTCAGAGAAAAATCTATATTAATACCATTAGCAATTGCAGTAATTGTTATAGGTATTTTTCCAAACATTTTTCTTGACCCAATGAGATTGCCTATAGAATTAATTATATCGAACTATGAGATTGCTAATGGAAAATAATCTAATAAATATTTTTTTTGTCCCTGAGGTTAGTCTTGCAATACTTGCTATTGCTTGTTTGATGTATGGATTATTTTCTAAAAATAATTCTTTTAATAAAGCCACAAACTTTGCTACATTATCTTTAATTTTTATAAGTTTCTTAGTTTATTTTGACTTCACTACAAATTTTGCTTTATTTGAAAATTTCTTTTCAAATACTGCTTTTACAAAGTTTTTTAAAATACTAACCATATTAGGAGCAGCTGCCTCTTTAATTATTTCTAAAAATTATTTTATAGATACTAAAATTAATAGATTTGAAATACCAACTTTACTTCTTTTTTCTACTTTGGGCATGATGTTAATGATTAGTTCAAAGAATTTAATGATGATGTATTTAGCCATAGAGCTTCAGAGTTTATCTCTTTATGTAGTTGCATCAATAAAAAGAAATTCTCTAGAATCTGCTGAGTCAGGAGTTAAGTATTTTATTCTTGGAGCATTATCTTCTGGAATATTGCTTTATGGATTTTCTTTGGTATATGGTTTTACCGGACAAACTTCTTTTGATGGAATCTATATTTCTTTATCTCAGTTAGACAAACTACCTATTGGTTTAGTATTTGGTTTAGTTTTTATTCTTGTTGGACTTGCTTTTAAAGTATCTGCTGTACCTTTTCATATGTGGACACCGGATGTATATGAGGGAGCCCCAACTTCTATAACAGCTTTCTTTGCTATTGTTCCAAAATTAGCAGCAATTGCTCTGATTTTTAGATTCTGTTTAGAGCCATTTAATAATTTTTACTTTGAATGGAGTCAGGTAATTTTCTTTTTATCCCTAGCTTCGATGTTTTTAGGAGCCATAGCGGCAATAGCTCAAAAAAGTATAAAACGTCTTCTAGCATATAGTTCAATAGGGCACGTTGGATATGTTTTAATTGCTTTAGTTGCTGCAAGTGATCAAGGAATTAGAAGCGTTTCGATATATATGTTTATTTACCTTATTATGAATGTGTCAGTTTTTGCTATTTTATTATCATTAAAAAAATCAGATAAATATGTAGAGAAAATTGATCAATTAAGTGGATTAAGTAAAACCAATCCAGTTGTTAGTGTATCCTTAGCTATTATAATGTTGTCCATGGCAGGGATACCTCCTTTTATTGGTTTTTTTGGTAAATTTTATATTTTTATTGCAGCAATAGAAAGTCAACAATATATTCTGGCCATATTAGGTGTATTGGCGAGTGTTATCTCGGCTTTTTACTATCTAAGAATTATTAAAGGTATGTATTTTGATGAAGCTATCGAAGGAGAAAACTTTGATTTCACTATAAATAATCAAGCAAAAGCAATCTTATTAATTTTACTATTTATCATAACCTTTTTTATTTTCTACCCATCTTTGCTTACAGGTATTGTTTCAGGTATATCTCTAATTTAGTGGAATTAATTAGTAGAATAAAAAATATATTATCTCCCAATAATTTTAATTTCATTCATCAGGAGTCTGTTGAGTCAACAATGATATCAATTAAAAAATTTATTGGTAACCAAAATATTTGTATGCTTGCTGATGAACAAACATCAGGTATTGGACGACGAGGTAATGAATGGGTAAGCCCCAAAGGAAATATCTATATATCTTTTTTAATTAAGTATGATTTATCTATTGAAAATCATTTTCTTTTTAGTGCTTTAACAGCTAACTCAATTATTAAATTTTTAAATAAATATATTGGTGAAAATGTAAACATAAAATGGCCTAACGATATAATGATTAATAATCAAAAAATTGCTGGTATAATGTCGGAGATAGTTGAGCATAATAATACTCAATACATAATTATAGGAGCTGGTATAAATATTCTAACATCTCCTAAAATTACAGATTATCAAACTTGCAGTTTAAAAAATTACAAAGATTATTTTAACTATGAGGATATATTAGTTAATTTTATTGAGTCATATTGCAATGAATTTAAAATGATGACTAATAAAAAATATGACCAAATTTTAAATTTGTTTAAAAAAAAAATGAGTCATTTTGGATCCAAAATTAATATTCTTTTACCTAATGGAGATATTATAAAAGTTTATTTAAAAAATTTAAATGTAGATGGCTCTCTTTTGGTAGAGTTTGATGGAAAAGAAGAGTGTATTTTTTCAGGCAGGATTATTAATGATTTTAATTGATGTTGGAAATACTAATATAGTTTTTTCAGTAAGTAATAATAATAAAATAATTAAAATAAGCCGAATTGATACTAAAGAAGACACTAATATATTTGTTGAGAATGTAAATAAAATTATTAAAAAATTATTAAATAAAAATTTTTTAAAAAATAATAAATTTGCAGTAATTTCATCTGTTGTACCAAGTATTA
>JAQBWI010000048.1 GCA_027625355.1 Pseudomonadota bacterium | reverse complement strand
ACAGTAAAATTAATAATTCAAATCATAAATATGTTGATTGCTCTATGTGTTCAAATAAATTTAACACAATTTTTCGAAATGATATTGATGGGTTTGTTAGTGAGTACGGTTCATCAACATTAGAAGAAGATCAAGCAGAAATATTTGCGGCATGGATGACACCCAATGCTACATAAAAAGTTCTTAACCACAATGTTCTGTGTATTCGTCTTTTTTCAGGTTTTTGAATTATTTCTCCTTTAAAATTTTGCTCAAGATCAAATGAGTTTAAATATTTATTAATAGAGTATCTTGGCATAGCCACCTTCATTGCTTGCCAGTATTCAATCTCACCCCATTTTTTATTAATATCAATAAATTGTTCTTTATAGTTTTCATCTTCAAAGTTTTTTAATTTTCGTCTTGTTTTATTAATTAAACTTTTAAAGCCATTTTTTGCATAATTTAATCTCGTAGAAACTTTTCCTGATTGTTTTATTTTATGAGCTTCATTTAAATCTATATAAAAAGTTTTATATATTTCCTCTGAAGGGATTTCATCTCCATCCCATTGATCTAAGATTTTTGATGTTTGAGGCAATAAATCTGAAAGTAATGTGTTATCAACACTTCTTGTAAACAAATTTAGTATTGGCCAAATATACGCTACTATTAAAAAAAGAAGAAGTAGCAAAACAAGCAAAAAAGCCTTTGTTTTATTCCTTTTCTCAACTCTCTTGAGACTTATCTCTAGAGGAACTCCGTCAGTTGTTAAAATTTTTTTCATTTAAAAAAAAATGGGCGAAATTAAATTTCACCCATTAAATAAATTATAAAGATGATTTAAAAGCTTCCCAAGCTTCACCAACTTCTATTTCATTATCAGCCCAATATTCAGGGTTCATAAGAATATAGTTTTTTGTATTTTCTGGTGCAGTTGGCATTTGAGGTAACATTACAGTTTTACCATCCTTAAACCAAGGCTCATTTGCCTCAATAATATCAAGTGAAGATATTCTAAAAGGAGCATATGCGATGTACTTTGCACTTCCTGCTAAACCTTCAGTACCAGTAAAGTATCTCAGAGCTTCCATAGCTTCTTCTTGGTTAGGTTGTCCTGCGA
Source organism: Pseudomonadota bacterium (assembly GCA_027625355.1). Taxonomy (GTDB): domain Bacteria; phylum Pseudomonadota; class Alphaproteobacteria; order HIMB59; genus CACPNW01. The sequence continues at coordinate 6,298 of JAQBWI010000048.1, read as the reverse complement.
TCAAGCCAAAGTATTCATAATCTAATATCTGACCATCCCATACTTGAGTTATTGTTGTACCTTCATTAACAATTGCATTGAAAAAACGTCCATTCCAACCAGTAGACATCACAACTTCACCACTTGCTAATAATTCTGATGGCTGAGTTCCAGCTGACCAGAATACACATCCACCATTAGGATCTGTACATAAAGTTTCTATTTTAGAAATTGCTCTGTCAAGACCACCTGTTTGGCTTTCTAATACATTATAAACAGCGTTTGCACTTACACCATCAGCAACTAAAGCTATTTCTAGATTTGACATAGCGCTTGTGTAAATTGATCTCTTACCAGGAAACTTTTCAGTATCATAGAAATCAGCTATTGTAGTTGGCATTGTATCTGATCCAGGAAAAGCATTTGGGTTATATGCATAATTCCATGAATATAAAATATTACCTACTGCACAATCACTTGGCATAGGTGCAAAGAAATCTTCACTTGCAGGTGTACCATCCGGAGCTGCAGGAAAATCTTTGTCAAAATCAAATTCAACAAGTAATCCTTCATCGCATCCAACAATCGTGTCTTTTGCGAATAAATCAACAATGTTCCAAGTAACATTTCCAGCTTCTACCTGAGTTCTAACCTCACTTAGACCACCTGAATAATCAATCCAGTTAATCTTAACTCCTGATTTTTCTTGATACGGGTCTCCATATCCTAGTTTTTGACTTTCAGTATAAGCCCCTCCCCAAGAAACAACATTAACTTCAGCTGTTGCTAATGGAGCAAAAAAAATCGAGACTAATGCTGCTACTAAAAGCACTTTTTTCATAAATCCTCCTAATTAGATTAAATATAAGGAACTTTTAACATGTTACGCATATAAACAAATTAAAAAAATAATGTATTTTCGTTGAATTTAAAACTTTTTTTATAGCTACGGCTATTGTATTAAGTCTAAAGCTCTACAATCTTCAGAATTCCAACCTACCTTAATTTTCGTTTCATTATTTAGTGAAAATGAGTTGTTGGCGTTAGGGACTTTTAAGATAAAATCATCATGATTTAATAGATTTACACGTAATCTTGTATGATCACCATGATAAATTATTTCCTTAATAGTTGCATCAAAAACATTTCTAATGTCTGCTTGAGGATTAATAATTACTCTCTCAGGTCGAAGGGATAAACTTGTTTTATGACCAACCATCGTATCCAGTTAAATAATTCATATTAGAGGGATCTGTTAGGATAAGAATATCCATATTTTTTTGATCCATTGATTTTTTAACTTTTGCTAATCTCGATAAATATTCTGCTTTAGAAAAAATCATAAAGAATTGCTTAATATGGAAAAAGAATAATGTCTAATGAGTTTTAGAGTCTCCGTGCCTGTGAAGATCAGTTTTATAACATTTTTTTCCATAATTTCAGTATCGCTCATTTTCAACTCCAGCCATCCAAAAGAGCATCTAAACCTGTAGGATAAGGAGGTGTATCACTATCACCTGTCATATGTAGTTTATTACCAGTGCCATCATATGTAGCCCATCCGATGACTTCAGATTCAAGCGTAGGCATTTTTAAATATAAAACCAAAACTTTTTATCTTAAATTACTCATATTTCAAAATCTTTTGGGAATTAAATCTAATTCAGGATTTTTTCTTAAATCTTCAATTAATAAAGCCTGGCTAGGCATCACATTGCATACATTTATATCTGAACCAAACATTTTAAAATATTTCTTTAGATCATGAAGCCATCTTTCATTTCCTTCTTTTGGAGATGTTATTTCAAAACAAATTTTATCTTTTCCAAAATAATCTATAATTTCTATATAATTAATTTTCCCTTCATTATTTTGAAGTTCAAATTCTTCATGATCCAAAACTAACATTTTAGCCCCATCTTCAATAAAAGGATTTGCCATGGAAATGATATCTTCAAAAGCAGAAGTCTCTTCATCAGAACTTTTAAACCAATTTCTTTTTGGATGATGTTCATAAAACATATTTAATTCTAATTTCTTAGATAATTCCCTCCATCTAAATAAATCTTCCTCAGGTATATCTTTGTAAGTACTCATAAATTCAATATATTCAAAACCTAATTCTTTTCCTAAGATAATTGCCTTATCAACCTCTCCAATTTCATATGCTTTCATAAAATATGTGTGATCAAGGTATGGTTGAACTTCATATTTTTTATAAGTTGCAATCTTTTTTTTAAGCCATATTTCGGGACAATTTAAGATCTGTGTCGTAGTTATTTTAACATGATCTATTCTTTCTGAAGTAACTGTTAAAAAATCCTCTAGTTCATACAAACCCATTTTTTCACTATAGTAGGGAGCTTGATCGTAGCCTATATCCTTTATCCACGTTTGATTTAGCCTTCTTGGTTTTGTGTTTTGTGAGGCTAATTTAAAAACTTCTTTTAGAGAATTATTTTTCATTTTATTCCTTTATCCCTCCTAAGTTAATTCCTTTAGTAAAATATTTAAGTATCAATGGAAATAGTAAAAGTATAGGAAACAAAGTAATAAATATAATTGTAGCTCTCATTCTCCTAATATCAATCTGTGTTGCGTCACCCCACTCCAGGATATTTTGATAACTAACCATTGATCCTCTATCCCCAACAATTGCAAACTCCCTTAAAAGAACTTGTAATGGCCATTTTGAAGTGTCATTTAAATAAATCATAGCGTGAAAATATTCATTCCAGTGTGCAACAGTATAAAAAAGACCTATCACCATCATAGCTGGAACACTTAACGGCAAAACAATATAATAAAAAGTTTGAAAATGATTGGCTCCATCAATTTCAGCAGCTTCAAAATATGCATCTGGTAATTCTTTAAAAAAACGTATCATTAAAATTAAATAATAAACATTTACCATTTTATATAATATTATTGACCAATAACTATCAAACAATCCTATTTTTTTAACAACTAAAAATTCTGTAACAATAGATGGTTCAAAGACCATAGTAAAAATTATTATTGTAAGTATAATATTTCTACCAGGGAGATAATTTTTTGATAGTGCATATGCAGCTATGGATGTAAAAAAAATGTTTAAACATAAACCGATTGAAGTAATATAAATACTATTTGTAAAAGAAATTAATACTCGAGGATTTGAAAGCATTAACTTAAAAACATCAATGTCAAAACCTTTTGGAAAGATATCCAAGCCATCAAGAAGATGGACTTTGTTAGTAGGTGTTAAAGCCCATGCTAATAAATTTAGTAATGGCCAAATCACAAGAAAAACTCCTAAAAGAAGGGAGGAATAAATAATTAGATCGCTAGCTGAAATATTATATTTTTTTACCATAGCCCTCTACCGCTTATTTTTTTTGCTATGAAATGAGTGCTCATAATTAAAATAAAGCCTATTAATCCTTTGAAAAGACCAGCAGCAATTGATAATGAAAAATCTCCTTTTAATAATCCTATTCGATAAACATAAGTATCAATGATATCTATTTTACTTAAAGTTGCGGCATTCATTAAATTAAAAACTTGATCAAATCCTGCAGATAAGAAAAATCCTAAATTTAAAATAAATACAGTTATTATCATTGGCACTATCATTGGTAGTGTTATAAAAATTGTTTGTTGCCACCTTGTAGCACCATCTATTTTAGCAGAATCATAAAGTTCTTGATTGATGCTAAATATTGCAGCAATATATAAAACTGAGTCCCATCCAGCACTTCTCCAAATTTCACTTATAACTAAAATCCATCTTACATAATTAGAATTAGTAAGAAAATTTATAGGATCAAAATCCATCATTTGAAGAACATTGTTTACTGCTCCGTTATTAATGGACAACATAGATATAAAAATACCAGAAATAATTACCCATGATAAGAAATGAGGGATGTAAAGAATGCTCTGGAAAAATTTTCTATGGGATGATTTCCTTACCTCATTTAAAGTAAGAGCTAATATTATTGGTATTGGAAAAGTAAAAACTATTTTCATCATACTTATAATAATCGTATTCCATAAAACGTTGTAGAAACCAGAGTAACTAAATAGTATTTTAAAATACTTAAGCCCCACCCATTCATTTTCACCAATTATTTTATATTTTTGAAAAGCTAATTTAGATTCATAAATCGGCAAATAATGAAAAATAAATAAAAAAATTAAAGTAGGTAAAATAAACAAATATAAGATAAAGTGTTTTTTTACTAATTTCATAATTTAAATATAATTTTGAATAAGGGGCAAAAAAAATTATTTTTGCCCCTCTTAAATATTTATTAAAATAATATTACTCTAATTTTTATTTTAATACTTTGTTTGCATAATCAGTAATATCTTGTCCCCCAGATTTTAACCAAGTTTCAACATAAGAGTCAAAATCAGTTAAAGGAATTTCCCCAGAGATAAATTTATAAGAATATTCCCAATATATATTTTCAGCACTATCAGCTTGAGCTTGCAACTCTTCAGGATATGCAAATTTATTATCAAATGTTACCATATTTGATGCATAATTGAAAGATTGAGTTGCAGCTGGAACAAAAGTTTCGACTGGAGCAGGAATATTAGGCTCATAAAATAAAGGCTCATGAGTTGGATGTTTTTCAGTCAGTGTATAATTGCCATTACTCACTGTATGATGAACACCTGGTAAACCAAGTTTTTCAGTAATTAATCCATCTGGCGAAGCCCAATATTCTAAAAAAGCAAAAGCTTCATCTTTTACATCAGATAATGCCGATATCATGTAACCTCTTTCTTCTTTTGATGCATCAATTGGTGCAAATGCATCAGCAGGAGGTTTGAGAGCAAGAATTGGAGTGTGTCCACCTTGAACATTATCCATTTTACCTTGATAAACATTCATAGTAAGGCCAATGCTGCCACAAATCATACCAGCTTTACCTGAGTAATACTTATCTTCCATTACATCCCATTTATCAGTTATGAACTCTGGATCTAAAATCCCTTCTTCATAGAGTTTATTATAAAAAGCAAATTTTTCTTTTTGATTTTCGCTAATATATCTATGTGAATATCCACCATTATTACTTTCCCAAGTTGCACCTAATCCGAAAGCTGGATTAAAAATCCAATCACATCGTTTAGTATTCCCTGTCATTGTTAAGCCAAATGAATCTTTTGATCCATTTTCATCAAAATCAGATTCAGAGAAAGCTTTTAGCATTTGATAATAATCTTCTAGAGTTTGAGGTTCATCCATTCCAGCTTTTTCAAGCCAGTCCGCTCTAACAGTTCCAATTCTTATTCTCGGTGGATGAGCTCTAAGTAAATAAGGGTAATTTTTTAACCTTTCCTTATTATGTATCCACATTGCATTTTGTAAATGTTCTGATTTAGCAACATAGGGTGTAAGATCCTCAAGAATACCTTGATCAGCCATAACTTTATCATACCCGTACTGATCATAAATTATATCAGGTATATCACCTGACATTATTGCAAGTGGAAGTTTTTCTTTATAACTTTGACCACCAGTCAATTCAACTATTTCTAGTTTAATATTAATTCCTTGTTTTTTTAATGCCTCAACACCAATATTCATATACTGTTGATGTAGCTCATTGTCTGCGCTAAGATCCTTTGAGACAATTCTGACAACAACTTCTTTAGAAAAAGATACTGAGGAAAATAATAATAGAAAACTATAAACAAATAATTTGATTAAAATTTTAATATCCATTTTACCTCCTGTTAAGTTTCAATTAAAAAATATAATCAATAATAGATGTAAGTAAAACTCAAAAATTAACCTGTAATTACAGGTTTTTAAAAAAAAAATGTTTCAAATATGGAGAATATTGCAAATTTTTATTGGGTCTACATATATTTCCTCATCAAAAAGAACTAATTCACTGTGAGAATTATAGAAAAACCACTTATGTGAGAAGGCGGGCGTATTAATCGGTAAGTTAAAAATATCAGAGTCATTTTTTTTAAGTAAAATAGGCATAATATCTTGTTTGTTATACATAAAATCAATCTTATATCTTCTTATCAATGTGTTGACTAAAGTTGATTTTTTATCTTTTATGTCAAACTTTCCTATATTAAATTCTGGGACAAGTTTTTCTGATATAAATGCATTACTAATTAAGATTATTTTTCTTTCAACTGAACGAACTCTTCTTACAAAATACACAGCATCACCTAAGTTGAATTTATTTTTTTTATCTTTATTTCTAAAAAATTTATAATCTAAAATTTTATAGATAGGTGTTTTGCCTGAACGAATTATTTGATGCTTGATAGATAAAATTTCTGGTTTAAAAGAAGCATG
>JAQBWI010000047.1 GCA_027625355.1 Pseudomonadota bacterium | reverse complement strand
ATTTTGAATAAAATTATATTTATTGAGTGTGGAGGTAGAGTTATAAATTCTGAATTAATCTTTAACTTATTATTTTGAATAAATACCTTTTTTAAATTTTTATAATTATTTTTATCTGTTTTATTTTCTCCATTAATTAAATAAGTCTTTTCTATCTTTTTTAGATATGGAGATTTCAATTTTACATTTTTATTTTCTGATTTATTTACTACTGAAAGACAAATTTGTTTTTTATTAGATGTTACACAAGCATCAATTAGTTTATTATTTTTGTAAATGGGCTGCTTCCCTAGTCTTGGTGAGTAAAAGTTTTCTGTTATTATTTTAGATTTTAAAATTAAACCTTTGTGAAACTTAGTAAATAATTCTAAAACCAAAGTTGTTGGAGATTTCCAAATTTTTTTTCTATCAATTTGATAATTACCCATCACATTGATTAAGTGATAAATGCCAGTATTCCGTATTATATCTCCTCTGTTAATACATGCATGAAGTAATGACGCTGCATAAATGGCATCGGCAATATTATAGTTTTCTATAAAATATGGAGTGTGAGCTTCTACATATGTATTCCATTCATCAAAGGCAATTCTAATATTTTTATGTGAATATTTATTAATTTCTCTTATTGTTCTATCAAGCATAATCCTAACTTCAGTAGATGCTGCAACTGTTGGTAAGTAACGTGTTTTATAGTTTGGTGGATTTTTATCTTTTTCAGTTCTTATAGAATAATAATGAATGCTTAACTCATCTATTTTTTCATTTATATTTTTTAACACTTGCTCATTCCAATGCCCGAAATGATCTGAGCATGCTCCAACTGCAATAAAGCGAAGCTTTTTATTTATTTTCTTAAGTGCTTTTACAAATTGATCGTATTTTTTAGCATAAGTAACTGGATCTGTATGTCCAATTTGCCACCCCCCAAACATCTCATTGCCTATAAATATCGTCTCAAGATTGTATGGTTTTCTTCTTCCATTTTTTAATCTTAATTTTCCATATTCCGTATCTATTGAACCGGTAATGTATTCTATCCAATTTTGTGCATCTTTTATTGTTCCGTCCCCAGTATTGATTGTAATCATAGGCTCGCTTCCAATATATTCGCACCATTTCATAAACTCATCAGTACCAACATCATTATCTTCCCATTGGTACCAAGCATGGTCATAGTAGGGTAATCTATTATCTTTATTGCCAATACCATTTTGCCAATAATAACCTGATAAAAAATTCCCCCCAGGCCATCTTATATAACTTGGAGTCCACTCTTTTATCATTTCAGTAATATCTTTTCTAAAACCATAAATTGTATCTTGAGGCATTAATGAGCAATTTGCTAAATAAATATTACCAGACTCTATGGAGATAGAAATTTTTTTATTAGAGCTAAACTTTTTAAATTTAATTTTTTTTGAAAATTTATACCAATTTTTTTTTGTAAAAAAAGAAAATTTAATTTCACCAATTTCAATAAATACTTTTTGATTTTCACCTTTTGAAATTATTGAAAAATCAAATTCATCTTTTGGGTTTATTAAATAAATTTTTTGTTGAATTCCTCTTTTTTTTAAGCTTTTTTCTCTAATGGTAATTTGTTGAGATTGTTTTCCACTTCCATATCTACTTATTAATTCTTCACCTTTGGTAATATATTCTGAATTCGAGTGAGCATACATTACATGTCTTGCTGAAGCATTAAATCCAATCCATGGTTGAATTATGCCATAATCTAAATGATCATGCTCTAATCCATTATTCCAAACTAATTTATCAGGACCACAAAATTTTCTATTTTTTATTACCTCAGACCATATTCCGTTACGGTAAATTGCATCACCAATATGCTCTAGATTGGCACCAAACATATGTTTAGATAAAGTTCCAATATTATTATTTTTAGAAAATATAATAGATGAATGTTTTTTAGTCATTCATTCCCCAAATTTTATTTTTGGGTAAGTGAACATATATTTCATCATTTTCTTTTATATTATTAATTCCTACTGATTGTAGGGAGCATTCTAATTCAATATTTTTTATTAATATTTTATATCTAGTATGTGTGCCTGAGAAAATTACAGATTTAATTAGACCCTTAAATGAATTATGATCATATTCATCTTTGTCAGATATTTTTATATTCTCTGGTCTTATGGTCACAATATTTTCAATTTCTAATTCATCTATATTATTTCCATCATAAATTAAGTTACCTAATTCTGATTCAAGCTGATTATTATTTTTTTTGGTTTTTATAAAATTAACACCACCAAAAAACTTAGCAGCCTTAGTATTTTTTGGTCGTTCATAATAATTTTTAGGCGAAGTGTAGTTTTGTAATTCACCATCAAATATTAAGGCAATTTTATCTGCTAATAGAACGGCTTCTTCTTGATCATGGGTAACAAAAATAGTTGTAACATTAAGTTTTTTTTGAATAGTGACTATAAGTTCTCTCATTTCATCCCTTAAATGTGCATCAAGATTACTTAGTGGCTCATCTAGCAAAAGTAATCGAGGAGTTGCAATTAATGCTCTTGCCAATGCTACTCGCTGTTGCTGTCCACCTGATAATTGTTTTGGTTTTCTTAATCCAATATCAGGTAACTTAACTAAATCTAACATCTCTCTTACTTTTGTATCTATAATACTTTGTTCTATGCCCTTCATCTTCAATGCAAATCCCACATTCTCATTTACATTCATATAAGGAAATAAAAGATAATTTTGAAAAACCATTACAACACCTCTTTTTTCTGTGGGTGTAGTTAAAAGTGTTTTGTCATCTAAGGTTATATCTCCGTTATCAGGATCAAATAGACCTGTAATCATTTTTAAAATGGTAGTTTTACCACATCCCGAAGGTCCTAAAAAAGCAACAAGTTCTCCACTATTAATATCTAGATTAACATTATTTACCGCTGGCCTATTCATGCCTTGAAAGTTTTTAACTAAATTTATAATTTTTAAATCACTCATATTTTCCTCATTTAAATTTTACCAAATCCACTTGTTGCTCCAGACTCTCCTGATACAAATTTAGAGGTAAAAAATAGGATAAGAATGGCTGGAAAAATAAATATTATTGAAATTGCTGCTGTAAGAGCCGGGTTTCCTGAAGATGCTGTCGAAAAAACCAACAAAGGCAGAGTCATTACTTTTCCTGCACCTATTAAAAAAGTTAATAAATATTGACTCCATGAAACTAGAAAAGCAAATAAAGCTGCAACAACCATACCAGGTGCAATAGCAGGAAGGGTGATTAAGAAAAATGTTTTTGTTTTATTTGCTCCCAGTGTTCTTGCCTGATGCTCAAAATCAGGATTATAATTTGCAAATATTCCTGTCATTGTTAACACAACATATGGCATTATAGGAACTAAGTGAACCAAACAAACTCCAAGAAAACTTCCTGAAAAGCCTAAAGAAATAAAATTAATATTTAAGCCCAGTACAAAAGCTATAGGAGGTAAAATGGTTGGTGACACCATAATAAATATTATTAATTTTTTAAAACGAAAGTTTAGTAATCCTAATACTCTCGCTGCTGGTAGGGCTATTATAATTGAAACGACTGTAACTAGAAATCCAATAGTTAAACTATTTATTAAAGCTTTGATAACAGCAGGATTACTAGCCCAAAGATCTATAAAGCCTTCAAAACTTCTTTGTCCTGATTTTGGAATTAATTTTAATCTTACCCAAGCTTGCAAACTTAACTCTTTTGGAATAACTTGAGGATAAAACCACCTAAAAGAAAATGCATTAATAAAAAAAGCTATGAGGGGTAGAATTAATATAATTGCCCCCAAATAGATGGCATAAATATTAATTTTTTTGAGATTACTGTTCATTAGTCTTTTCTAATTTTTGCTTGTGTTAACCAAAAATAAATAATTACTAAAATCATAACAATAAGAGCGATGATTATACTCAAAGCCATCCCTTCACTACGAGCATTTAAATCTGGATTTAAGAAAAACTCAAAAGCCATCACTGGCAACATTTGAGGATAAATAACTCCTAAAAGAGCAGGGACTTCATATGCACCAAAACTAAAAGCAAATACAATTATAGAGGCAGAAAAAAGATTTGGCATCACTAATGGTAGTATCACGTAACGAAATCTTTGCCATTTATTAGCGCCTAAACTTTGAGCTAGTTCTTCAAAATTTTCACCTAATGACTGAAGAACAGACATTAATATGATGAAAAAAAATGCAGCTTCTTTCCATATATACGCTAGAATAATTCCAAAGCCGTATTTATCTCTAACTAAAACAGGAAATTCCCCAGGACTGTTAATAAATCCAAGTTGAGATGCAAAGCGTGCCAGCAAACCGCTTTGAGAAAAAACAAAAATCATACCTACTGCAACAACTAAGTGCGGCATAGGAAGGTTTAAAGAATAAATAAAATTGCAAATTGTTTTAGCAAAAAAAGTTTTTCTAATGGCAAGTGCAGCAAATAATGCAAATACAGCTGCTAAAAAAGTACTTGCAAAACTTACCCAAAGATTAAGTCCCAAACCTGTCCAAAACATTCTTGCATATCTCTCAGAAAATAAGACGTTATAGTAAGCAGAAAAATTAATATCGTATTTTCCAATTGCTGGTTGATATCCAAGACTTTGTAGTAGTCCGTATAATATGCCGCCAAAAAAAAGAGTTATAATTATTAGTAGAGGCGGGGTTAAAGATAATATAATTTTTAATCTTTCCCCGCCCATATTTATTTACTTAAGAAGTACGTTTGCTTCCCAATCAGCTTCAATTAAATCTTGGTATTCTGCGGCTATGTCAGAAACAAGAGCTTTAGCTAAAATGTTCTGATCTTCAGCGGCATCACCTAGATTATTTTGAGCATCATTGATAGCTGCCTTACCAGCAGCATCAGTTACTTTTGCAGTACTGATACCCCATCCACAACAAAAACCGTTAGCTGGTTGTACTTGCGCAGCTTGAAGTTCTGGCTCTAATACTAAGTTAGCATATACTAATGCAGCTGCTTTATTAGGCGCATTGTAAGGAATAGCCCAATAGTTAAAATCACCAATCATATTATCATAAAAAGCAAATGCTCTTGAAGTTGGTGGTGTGGTTCCAGCAGTGTTTGTTGGACCAGCTCCACGAGGCGATTGTGTGAAATCTAAGTCTACTTCACCGTTAGCGAAAAGACTATGCATTTCAGCGTTGTCTTTTGGATATGTTTCACCGCTTCTCCATAGATTTTTTTCCCATGAATTTAGTAATTCCCAAACTTTAGGAGCCCATTTGTCATATAATTCTTGATTAAAAGGACCTACCCATTGTTCTTGGCCACCACTTAATTCAAAGAAGATTTGTTTGACAAAACGAGTCCCTACAAAACCACCTTTTCCAGGTCTTATATAAGTAAATCTTCCAGGGTTAGCTGCAATCCAATCACTTAGTTCAGCATAACTTCTAGGCATATCATCATAGTTATTTCTAGCTGAGTCATACATGAAGTGGAATTGCGCACTAGACCACGGACTTTCCATTCCATCTACTGGTCTACCAAAGTCTAAATTTACGGCTGGATTATCCCATGCAACAAATTTACTATTTGGAAGTCCTGCAGCAAAAGGTCCATACAACAACTGAGCTTGTTTAAGAGTCCAAAAGTTTTCTCCATTGATCCAAATTAAATCAATGTTACCATTATCGCCAGTAACGCCAGCTTCTTTTTCACTTAATACCTGGTTTACAGCATCAACAGTTCCGGCTAAAGGAACTCTATTAAGGGTAATATTGTATTTTTCTTTTAGCGGAACACCATAAAAATCATCAACAAAACCATTAATAGCATCAGAACCACCCCACATATAAACATTTACTTGACCACCATCAGCAGCTTTTAAAACATCATCCCAAGATCCAAATCCTGGAGCAGTTTCAGCACTAACTAATTTAGAAAAAAATAAACTGATTATTGCAAGAGTAATAAATTTAATTTTAAATTTCATTTTTCCTCCATTTTTAATTTATCAAATAACTAAATTATTTGATTCGTTATCCTTTGGAGAAATATAATCTACCAAAGGAATCTCTTCTACTAGCTTTAGATCATTCCAAGCTGCAAATTCTAATAATTCTTTACTATGATCACCTTGCCCAACAGCATAATGATGTTCATGCCCAACCATATTTAATGTATTAATAAGATTCTCTGCTGAAATATTTGTTCTATTTAATTTAGTTTCCTTAAACCAACCTCTCGTTCCATCATACCCTTTATTTGTGTGATTAAAAATTTCAGAGTTTAAGATTAATAGCCTACTTGCATTATTACCCAAATAAGCTGTTGTTGATGATTGTGGTTTAAATACTTGATCGCCAGCAATACCATATTTTTTTTCAGTTTTACGCCCAAGTGTACTGTGATCAACCCATTTTATTCCATCTTCATTAGCAAAATGTCTAGGAGAAACTCCACAATGCCACATTAGTACAGCATCAGCTTCCTTATCAAAAGTAGCTAAATCAAGAAGAGTAGATGATTTTTCAGTATTTGATATGTAATTTAATAAAAGCATACTTATAGCACCTTGCACGTCTCCTTCACAAGATACCGCTATACCGTCTTCACTACCCATCCATCCATAAGCCATACATGGAGCTATACCATAAAGTTCTTGAAACTGAGACCAGCATTGAACAGCTAACGAATCCCAATTATTTTCTTCACGCATTTGTTTCAATGCAAAATATACCCGTGTTACTTTATTAAAAGAGTCATTATCTGATACGGTAATAGCTGTAGCGGCATTTTTAATTTTTTTAATTTCTTCATCAATTATTGATTGTTTAAAATTTTTTGCTTTATCTACTAATTCTAAAATTGTTGCTTCATCAATTATTGTACCAATATTTTGTTTGATTTTATCATTATTAACTATCATATTGTCAAATCCTGGAGAAATTCCACCAATTAAACCTATTCTAGATTGTTTTAGTTTTTTATGAGCAATTAAAGATTTAATAGTGATTAAAAATTTATTTTTGAATTCTTCAGTATCAGCATAATTGTAAAACCATTTTGTTTTAATTTTTCTGTCAGAAAGTGTTTTTTTAATTATTCCTAAGTAGTGACTTGTAGAAACTAATGAGTGCAATCTTACATCACCTTCTTTTTCTATATCTGGTACTGCCCAAACACCAATTTTAGACGAAATATTACAAAGTGGATATAATTGTTCACCTGAGCTACATGAACTTGTTTGAATTAATAAAAAATCAACTTTATTTTTTAAAAATTTTTCAGCTTCTATTGAATCTTCTTTAGAAAAAATAGTTTTATGAAATGATATTAGTTCAACATCATAATTTTGTAATAATTTTTTAAGTTGAGTTTCTGAATTTTTTCTAACTTTTTGCTCCTCGGCATAATAGGGACTAATTGCCGTCCCAACAAAACCAATTTTTAAAATTTCTTTCATTTA
>JAQBWI010000046.1 GCA_027625355.1 Pseudomonadota bacterium | reverse complement strand
ATATAGGTCTTGGAGAAGCTAAAGATGATACAAAAATTATTGATAAAGCTCAAGAAGAGCTATCATTAATTGCAGGACAAAAAGCTGTTAAAACAAAAGCAAAAAAAGCAATAGCTGGTTTTAAAATTAGAGAAGGAATGCCTCTAGGTGTATCAGTTACTTTAAGAAATAAAATAATGTATGAATTTCTTGATAGGTTAATAAATATTGCAATTCCCAGAATTAGAGATTTTAGAGGTTTGCAACCCAACAGTTTTGATGGAAATGGTAACTATTCCTTTGGAATTAAAGAGCAAATAATTTTCCCAGAAATTAACTATGATAATATAGATAAAGTTAGAGGGTTAAATATTACAATTTGTACAACAGCAAAAAACAATGAAGATGGTTTGGAATTATTAAGAAACTTTAATATGCCTTTTAAAGGCAATGAAACAATTTAGGAGAGAAATGGCAAAACTTAGTTCAATACAGAAAAATTTAAATAGACTAAAACTTATTGAAAAATTTAGTGTTAAAAGAAAATCTCTTAAAGAAAAGATAATGAATAAAGATTTATCGATTGAGGAGAGATTACAAATACAAAATAAACTTAATGATCTTCCAAAGAACAGTTCATCAATTCGTTTTAGAAATAGATGCAAGTTAACTGGAAGAACTAGAGGTGTTTATAGAAAGTTTGGACTTTCTAGAATTAAAATTAGGGAACTTTCAATGTCTGGTGATTTACCTGGCGTTGTTAAGTCGAGTTGGTAGGAGGTTAAATATGTCATTTAATGATGCATTATCAGATATGTTAGCAAGAATTAAAAATGCTCATAAAGCAAGAAAATCTTTTACTTCATGTTATAAATCAAAACTAAACTTAAATGTTTTAACAGTTCTTAAAGATGAGGGATATATAAGAGATTTCAAAAATGTTGAGGTCAGAAAAGGTATTTCTAACATTCAAATTGATTTGAAGTACTATAATGGAGATCCTGTAATTAAGAACATTAAAAGAGTATCTAAGCCTGGAATAAGAGTGTATTCAAAAATATCTGATCTTCCTAAAATATATGGAGGTCTAGGCATTTCAATTTTATCAACTCCTAAAGGAGTTATGTCTGACAATCAGGCAAGAGAAAATAATGTTGGTGGCGAAATATTATGTGAGGTATTTTAACTATGTCAAGAATAGCTAAAAATAGTATTAAAATTGATAAAAACATTTTGTGCAGTTTTCAAAATGGTAAGTTCAATGCAAAAGGTAAACTTGGTGAAATGGTCCTTTCAGTTGATCCACTATACACAGTTGATATTCAAGAGACTGAAATATTTGTTAACCCCAAAGCTGAAAAAGATAAATTAAATCCTAAATGGGGAACTATGAGATCTTTAATATCTAATATTGTCACTGGTGTTAGCATAGGATTTTCTAAAACTCTTGAATTAAATGGAACAGGATATAGAGCCAGTGTATCTGGAACTACTCTAAAACTTCAACTTGGCTTCAGTCATGATATTAATCATATAATACCCAAAGAAGTAAATATTGAATGCCCTAAACAGAATATAATTAAACTATCCAGTTTTAATAAAGAGATACTAGGTGCTACTGCTGCAAAAATTAGATCATATAGAAAGCCTGAGCCTTTTAAAGGTAAAGGTATCAAATATGATGATGAATTTATATTTAGAAAAGAAGGTAAGAAAAAATAAAGGTTTAATATGACAGATAAGAGAACCAAAAGAATAAGAACTAAATTAAAAAAAGTTTCATCAAGAAATAGACTTTCTGTATTTAGATCAAATAACCATATTTATGCTCAAGTTATTGACGACTCTAAAGGAATAACACTAGCAAGCGCATCTACTTTAGAAAAAGAACTAGTTAAAAATCAAAAAGGAAGAAAAGAATTAGCTGCTACTATTGGTAAGGAAATTGCAAAAAGATTAATTGAAAAAGGTATTAAAGATGTAGCTTTTGATAAAGGAGGTTACAAATACCACGGATTAATAAAGATTCTAGCAGACTCAGCAAGAGAAGAAGGGTTAAATTTTTAAGGTATAATTATGATTGATAATGAGAATAAAGAATTTAGTGAACGACTTGTAACTATAAATAGAGTAGCCAAAGTTGTTAAGGGTGGAAGACGTTTTGGATTTGCTGCCATCATGATAGTTGGAGATAATAAAGGTAGAGTGGGATATGGTACAGGAAAAGCTAAAGAAGTTCCTGAAGCAGTAAGAAAAGCTACAGAGGATGCTAAGACCAAAATGGTAAGAGTTCACTTAAAAGATAATAGGACATTACATCATGATGTTGTAGGAAGATTTGGTGCAGGTAAGGTTATTTTGAGATCAGCTTCTCCTGGAACTGGCATAATAGCTGGTGGACCCATGCGAGCTCTTTTTGAATCTTTGGGAATTAAAGATGTCGTAGCTAAATCTACAGGAACATCAAATCCACATAATATGTTAAAGGCAACTTTTGACGCTTTTAAAAAATCTGAGTCACCAAAATCAGTAGCTTCAAAAAGATCTAAAAAAGTTTCTGAGGTAATAGGTTCAAAGCAGGACTAAAATAAAAGGTAGGTAACTGAAATGAGAATAAATGAATTAAATTCTACTTTAACATCGAATAAAAAACGTAAAAGAAGAGGGAGAGGTGCTGGTTCAGGACTTGGAAAGACAGCTGGAAGAGGTGTTAAAGGTCAAAAATCTAGATCTGGGGTATCTATAAATGGATTTGAAGGCGGTCAAATGCCTATTTATAGAAGATTACCTAAAAGAGGTTTTAAAAATATTTTTCAAAAAAAAATTCAAAATATTAATTTTGATATGATTGCAAACCTTATAAAAAAACACAATTTTGATCCTTCTAAAATTACGGAAGCTGATTTATTTGAGAAAAAAATGTTTTCCAAATCAAAAGGTGTTTTAAAGTTACTAAATGTAGGCGATATAAAAGATAAGATTAATATTGAAATATCTTATGCATCAAAAACTGCTATTGAAAAAATTGAAAAAAATGGTGGTACAATAACTCTAATAGTTAAGTAAAATGGCTACAGCTGCTGAAAGACTCGCAAATAATTTGAACTTTGGTGCAATAGGAAAAGCTACTGAATTAAGAAACCGTCTTCTTTTTACATTAGGAGCTCTGATTGTTTTTAGGTTAGGAACTTTTCTGCCTATACCTGGAATTAACCCAATAGCATTGCAACAATTTTTTGAACAACAATCCTCAGGTATACTAGGTATTTTTGATACATTCTCTGGAGGAGCTTTAGGTCGTATGGGTATCTTTGCCCTGGGAGTAATGCCTTACATTTCTGCATCAATAATAATGACATTGATGCAATCAAGTATCCCTCATCTAAAAAATTTAAAAGAACAAGGGTCTAAGGGAAGAAGGCAAATCATTCAATACTCAAGATATGTAACCGTTCTGATAGCTGCTTTGCAAGGTTACGGAGTTTCTATTGGTTTAGAATCTATGCAAACTGCTTATGGTAATATTGTTTTTGAACCAGGGCTTTTTTTTAGAGTTACTACAGTAATTACTCTTGTTGGTGGAACTGTATTTCTTATGTGGTTGGGCGAGCAAATTACTTCAAGAGGTGTTGGAAATGGTATTTCTTTAATTATTACTGCAGGTATTATTGCAAATCTTCCAAGTGCTGTTGTAAGTACTTTACAACTTGGTAGAACAGGGGAGTTGAGTGTTGCTTTTATATTAAGTATATTGATTTTAATACTTGGATTAATAATTTTTATAGTATTTGTTGAAAAAGGCCAAAGAAGACTGATAGTTCAATATCCTAAAAGGCAGGTTGGAAATAAAGTATATGGAGGTCAAAGTTCTCACCTTCCTCTTAAAATAAATACAGCGGGAGTTATACCTGTAATTTTTGCCTCATCTATTTTACTTTTACCTAACACAATGTCTGGTTTTGGAGCAGGTTCTTCAAGTGATATATTTTTATTTATTTCAAGTTACTTAGGTAGAGGCCAGCCACTTTATCTAGCTCTTTTTGCAGCAATGATAATCTTTTTTGGTTTTTTTTACACTGGAATAGTTTTTAATCCTGATGAACAAGCAGAAAATCTTAGAAAATATGGTGGTTTTATTCCAGGTATAAGACCTGGAGAAAATACTTCTAAACACATTGATTATGTTTTGACGAGACTTACAACTGTTGGAACAATTTATTTAGCTCTTGTTGCTTTACTTCCAGAATTTTTAATATCTAGAACATCAATTCCATTTTACTTGGGAGGAACTAGTTTGCTTATTATAGTTGTTGTTATGATTGATTTTATCACTCAGGTTCAATCCCATCTATTTCAGCATCAATATGAAGGTTTATTAAAGAAAACAAAACTAAAAGGCCGAAGATAATTGATGAAGATTATTTTTTTTGGTCCACCTGGGTCAGGAAAAGGTACTCAGGCAAAGCTATTAGCTAACGAATTAAATATATTACATTTATCAACTGGTGATATATTAAGAGAAAAATTAAGTGATGGTGATTCACTTTCTATAAAATTAAAAGAAGTTATGTCATCTGGAAACTTAGTTTCAGATGAAATTTTAAATCAAATTATTGCTAATAAATTAATGAGTGAAGAATGCGGCAATGGTTTTATTTTAGATGGTTATCCTAGAACAATCTCACAATCAGATTTTTTAGTATCTTTTTTTAAAAGCAATAGTTTAATTCTAGATGTAATTTTTAATTTTAAAATTGATTTTAAATTAGTTGAGGAAAGAATTATGCTTAGATCGAAACAGGAACAAAGGTCAGATGATAATATAAATGTTATCAAAACGCGTTTAGATAAATTTATCGAAGAGACTTATCCTGTATCTAAGTTTTTTTCTGAAAATTATAGTCAAAACTTCTTTACTATTGATGCCTCTCAAGAAGTCTCTAAAATACAAAAAGAATTGATAAATATTACAAAAAAAGGCCAAAAATAAGTGAAAATTACGATTTCAGAGCTTGACTTCAGTACATTAATTAATGTATGCACGCTCATTCATTTTATATATAGGCTAAACTAATGGCAAGAATTTCTGGAGTAAATATACCAACCAATAAAAAAATTAATATTGCTTTGACTTACATATTTGGAATTGGGAATAAAGTTGCAGGTGATATATGTTCTGAAGCATCCGTGGATATTACAAAAAGAGTTAGTGAATTAAATGATGATGAGCTTAATGTCATTAGAGATTTAATTGATCAAAAACATACTGTTGAAGGTGACCTTCGAAGAAAAATATCTCTTGATATTAAAAGATTGAATGATTTAGGTTGTTATAGAGGATTAAGACATAGAAAAAAACTTCCAGTTAGAGGACAAAGAACTCATACAAATGCAAGGACTAGAAAAGGTAAAGCTGTAGCTATTGCTGGTAAGAAGAAAGTTACTAAGGGATAATCATGGCAGATAAGAAAAAAGTTAAATCTAAAATTAAAAAGAAATTATCTTCAGGAGTTGCTCATGTTGTATCTTCTTTTAATAACACAATTATTACTATTACAGATGACAATGGTAACGCTTTAGCTTGGTCTTCAGCTGGTCACAAAGGTTTTAAAGGTTCAAGAAAATCTACCCCTTATGCTGCTCAAATTGCTGCTGAAGATGTGGGAAATAAAGCGAAGGAATATGGAATTAAAACATTAAAAGTAGAAGTTTCTGGGCCTGGATCTGGAAGAGAGTCTGCTTTAAGATCATTGCAGGCTATAGGATATATTATAACCTCAATAAAAGATGTTACACCAATTCCACATAATGGATGTAGACCAAGAAAAAGAAGACGAGTTTAATTAAAAAGGAGTATTAAGTGTTACAAAAAAACTGGATGGAGCTTATTAAACCTAGTAAAATGGACGTTAACGTTCAAGAAAACGATGGAAGAACTGGTAGATTGATTGCAGAACCACTTGAAAGAGGTTTTGGATTAACTTTAGGTAATGCAATTAGAAGAGTGCTTTTATCCTCTCTTCAAGGCGCAGCAATTACTTCTGTTAAAATTAAGGGAGTTGTTCACGAGTTTTCAACTATACCTGGTGTTAAAGAAGATTTAACAGATATATTATTAAATTTAAAATCAATAGCTGTTAAGGTTCACTCTCCAGGACTTAAGAAAATGTATATAAAGGCAAATGGGTCTGGTGAAATAAGAGCGGGAAATTTTGAGACTGACTCTGAAACTGAAATAATGAATAAAGATCAATTGATAATGACACTTGATGCAAATGCTGATGTTGAAATTGAAGCAAATATTGAAACTGGAAAAGGTTATGTTTCAGCTGAAGTAGCTGAAGATGAAAATAAAATAATAGGTGAAATAAAGCTAGATGCAATGTTTAGTCCTGTTGTTAAAGCTACTTATAAAATAGAAAATAGTAGAGTGGGTCAAGTCACAGATTATGATAAGCTTATATTTGATGTTGAAACAAATGGTGTTATTTCTCCAGATGATGCTATTGCGCTCTCTGCTAGAATATTACAAGATCAGTTACAAGCATTTATCAATTTTGATGAGCCTGAAATTCAGAACGATCAAGACTCGACCGAAAAGTTATCATTCAATTCAAATCTTCTCAAGAAAGTTGAGGAATTGGAATTATCAGTTAGATCAGCAAATTGTTTAAAAAATGATAATATTATTTATATTGGTGACTTGGTTCAAAAAACAGAGTCTGAAATGTTAAGAACACCAAACTTTGGAAGAAAATCTCTTAATGAAATTAAAGAAGTTCTTACTCATATGGAGTTAAATTTAGGTATGTCTGTGCCTGATTGGCCACCAAAAAATATAGATGATTTGGCAAAAAAATACCAAGATCCATTTAACAAATAAATTTTTATGAAACATAATATTAAACATAGAAAATTAAATAGAACGTCTTCTCATAGGAAGGCTCTATTAATGAATATGTCAAATGCTCTAATAAAACATGAGCAAATCACAACAACTTTGCCTAAGGCAAAAGAACTTAGACCTTTTGTTGAAAAAGTTATTACTCTTGGTAAAAAGGGTGATCTATCATCTAGAAGAAAAGCGATGTCTATTCTTCAGGACGAAAAAATGACTAAAAAAATATTTGATATATTAGCTGATCGCTATTCAGAAAGAAATGGTGGTTATACAAGAATAATAAAATTAGGTAATAGGTATGGCGATAATGCACCTACAGCTGTCATAGAATTCATAGATAGAGATGAAGATGCTAAAGGACTAGATAGTGGTCCAGTAATAGAAAAAAAAGTAACTGAAGAAGAGCAACTTCCTCAAAGTTAGTTTTGTCTAATTTTTTATTAGTAGCCTTAGGAGGTTCTATTGGAGCCTCAACTAGATTTTTTTTTTATCTAATTTCTAAAAATTTACTATCTACTAGTAATTTATTTATTAATACTCTTGTTGTTAACATAATAGGTTCCTTTTTAATTGGTTATTTAATTGTTTTACTTGAGAATAAGAGTTTATCGCAAGATTTTATTAAATATTTTTTTATTA
>JAQBWI010000045.1 GCA_027625355.1 Pseudomonadota bacterium | reverse complement strand
AAATTTTATGGATATTAGTATATTTTTGGTTATGATGTAAATAATATAATTTTTTAAACAAATAATTAATAATATGGAGGAAAAATGAAAAAAATTTTAGCTTTAGTAGCTTTATTTTTTGCTTTTGCATCAACTTCAGCAATAGCTAAAAATGACTACAGTTGTGATAAGAAATTTATCTTTTTTCCAGGTGGGCCAGAAGGTGGGCCATTTGGAACTATTGTTTACAACGGTGCAGTAGCAGCTGCAGAACACACTGGTTGTGATGTTGATTATTACTGGTCTCAGTGGAATTCAGAAATCATGATTAAACAGTTTAAAGAAGCTGTTGCTCTTCAACCAGACGGAATTGCTATTTATGGCTTTCCTGGTGATGCTGCAATGAGACCTATAATTAACGAAGCAAGAGAAATGGGAATAGTAATCACTACTATGAACACCCCTCTTCCTGATTTAGAAGCTGAGCTTAAAACTACTGGATTTGGTTATGCAGGTGCTGATCTTTTTGCTGCTGGTTTTAATCTTGGTAAAAAGGCTGTTGAGGTATGCGGTTTATCAGCCGGCGATAAAGCTTTCATTTGGGGTCTTGCTAGTATGCCAAACAGAGGTGAAAGAACTAAAGGCGCTATAGCTGGTGTTGAAGAAATGGGCGTTGAAGTTGTGTATCAAGAAATTCCTGATAATGTTAACTCTGATGCTGCTCAAGGCACACCAATGTATGTTGCTACGTATGCGGCTAACCCTGACATTAAAATGGCTATTACAGACCATGGTGGTTTAACAGCAAGTCTTCCAACTTATATGAAAGCTGCTGGACATGGATCTGAAGAGGTTTGTGGAGCAGGTTTTGATTTATCAGCGCCAATTGTTGATGGAATTAATTCTGGATACATTGACATCGTAATTGATCAACAACCATTTATTCAAGGGTATATGCCAATTGTACAGCTTTATCTCTCTACAAAATTTGGCATGGCTGGTCTTGCAATGGATACTGGTGCAGCGTTTGTTACAAAAGCAAACATTGATGCAGTAGCTCCATTAGCAGCTCAACAAATTAGATAATTAAACATTCACAACAAATCTGCCTTTATGGCAGGGCAGATTTGTTTCTAGAAAAAAATGACAGAAGAACTTTTACAATTAAAAAATATTTATAAAAACTTTGGGAACGTTAAAGTTCTTAAAGATGTAAATATTAAAATTAATAAGGGTGAAGTAGTAGCTCTAATTGGAGACAACGGCGCTGGAAAATCAACACTTATTAAAGTAATTACTGGTGTCCATAGACCTACTTCTGGTCAAGTATTTTTTAAGAGTGAAGAAGTTGTAATGAAATCAGTTGCTCAATCAAGAAAAATGGGGATTGAAGCTGTATATCAAGAAAGAGCGCTTTGTGACCAACAAGAATTATGGCGAAATATTTTCGCTGGAAGAGAAATTACTAACTCACTTGGTTTTTTGGATATAAAAAAACAGAGAAAAGAAGCAGAAAAGATTTTACGAGATTATATTGGCTTTACCTCTAAAGCTATTACTGTTGACTCTACTGTTATGGGTTTATCTGGAGGTGAAAAACAAGGAGTAGCATTTGGTAGATCTTTGTATTTTGACTCTGACCTAATTGTTCTAGATGAGCCAACAATGGGTTTATCTATTCAAGAAACAGAAAAAGTTTTAAACTTTGTTAAAGGGTTAAAGAAAAAAAATAAATCAGCAATTTTTATAGATCATAATATCATTCATGTTTATGGAGCAGCAGATCGTTTTATAATACTAGATAGAGGAGAAGTTGTCGAAGAATTTAATAAAGATGAAATATCACGTGAAGCACTAGTTCAAAAAATGATACAGTTGCATGAATCTGGGAAAATAAAAGTAGAGGCGTAAATGAATAATTTTTTAAATAGTTATTTTATAAAAACACACCGACTAGAAATAAGTATAACAATAATAGCTGTTGTTCTTTTTCTTATCTATTTCTTAGGTGCTCCTCATGTTTTCACAAGATTTCCTATTTACAGAGCTTTTATGCAATCCATGCCTTTTTTTGGTATTATTGCTATTTCTGCTACATTTGTAGTTACACTTGGTGAAATCGATTTATCATTTCCTTCTATTGTTGGAATTACATCATTAACTTTTGGCATGGTATTAACGGCAACGGATGGAAACTTTTTTATTGCTTTTGCTCTCGCAACGGCTTTAGGTATGTTTGCAGGCCTAATAAACGGACTGCTTGTAACGAAAATTGGAATACCATCAATTGTTGCTACTATAGGTACATTATTTTTTTGGAGAGGTCTCGTTAATGTAATCTCTCAGGGTAGTGGTGTTGCAATAGTGGATGTTGCGGACGGAACATGGCATCATACTTTATTTGTAGAAAAACTATTTAACAAAATTCCTGCTCAATTCATTTGGTTTATTGTTTTAACAGGATTAATGCAATGGGTTTATCGTTATCACAAATTTGGAAATCATATTCATTTTGTTGGCGATAATAAAGCTAGCTCTCAAATGATGGGTATTAATGTAGATAATGTTAAAATCATTGCCTTTGTTCAATTAGGTTTTTTCTCTGCATTTGCAGGCATATTTACAATGTATGAAATGCTTTACTTCTGGCCAACACAGGGATCTGGATTAATGCTTACTACACTTGCTGCTGTTTTTGTTGGAGGCACATCAGTATTTGGTGGAAAAGGAACAATATTTGGAACCTTCATTGGCGTCCTTATAATTGGCTCTCTTGAGTCTGGTATTGTCGCTTTAGGTTTATCTGGTTTTTATGTCCAATTTATAAATGGATTAATGATTACTTCGGCTGTTACAATTTATGCACTAATACAGCGTAAAAAAACTTAATATTTTTAAATTTTGGTTAATAAATTTTCTGCTGAAGTTTTTTTATATTCACCAGGCGTCTCTGTTAGAAGCTCTTCAATATTATTATCTTGAACAATCATAGCAAATCTTGTGCACCTCATACCCATAAAATTTGCACTTTTATCTACTAATAAGTTAAGATTTTTACTAACTTCCCCATTACCATCAGCAATACCTATTATTTTATCCCCTTCAGTGTAACTTAATAGCCATGCTTGCATCACGTATTCATCATTTACCGATAAACAATAAATATCATCTACACCTTTAGCAAAAAACTCATTATGTAATTTTATGTAACTTGGCATATGTTTTTCAGAGCATGTTGGTGTGAAAGCGCCAGGCACCCCAAATATGATAATTTTTTTATTTTTTAATTCATCAGAAAGAATTACTTTTGATACAATACTTTTTTGTATTATTGGGACTTTGATTGAAGGAATTATTTTATTCATTATTTATTTTATTTATTACGTTTACTATTTCTTTTTCAGAAAGCAACTCAGATAACAAAAGTCCTTCAGGAAAATTATTAGAAAAGAAAGCATTAAAAGGAATACCAAATCGATCATATTTTTCTAAAAAAGTATTTATTTTTGGATTAGGTCTTGTCCAATCTGCTTTTACTAGCGTGACTTTGTTGTCTTTGAACAATTGAATAACTTTATCAGAATTAAGAACATTTAATTTATTAAACTGACAAGTAGCACACCAATCTGCAGTAATATCTAAAAAAACTAACTGTTTATTATTAATAAGCTGATCTATCTCAACATCAAAAAAATTTAACCAATCTTTTTCATTATCTATAATTATATTATGCTGAAAAACTTTAAACGAAGATAGAGAAAAAATTGTAAACAAGGCTAAAATTGTAATTATGTTTCTCCCAAAAGGTATTTGCTTTCTGTATGATAAAACTAAAAAAAATATGATTAATGCAATTAAAAAATAAGTATTAAAAAAATTAGATAAAATATTTAATAACCACAAAACTGTAGCTAATAATAAAAAACCTAGAATATATTTTATGTACACCATCCATTTACCAGGTTTAGGTAAAAAATTAATTAATTTTGGAAAAGAAGCAATGAGCAAATATGGTAGGCTCATACCAATACCCATAAATAAAAAAATACTAATTCCGATTACATAAGATTGAGTAAATGCTGCTGTAATAGCTGTACCCACAAAAGGCGCAGAACATGGGGTTGCCATGAGTGTTGCAAAGAAACCATTAAAGAAATTTTTTAGATGTTTGTTATTGGTATTATCTAAAATACTTAAATTATTTAATTTGGATGGAAGAATAATTTCAAATTGGCCAAACATATTCATCATAAATAAAAACATTACCAAGGTAATAAAAATTAAAAAATAGGAATTTTGAAACTGCATACCCCATGCAATCGACATGTTAAAATACTGTAATAAAAAAAATATTAATCCTAAAAGAACAAAAGAAGTTATAATTCCTAGAGCAGTGATTATAAAACTGACTCTAGTATTATGTTTTTCAGATGAAAAAACTGACATCAACTTTATTGAGAGAACCGGAAATACACAAGGCATAACATTTAAAATTAAACCTGCGATTAGTGATATAAATATATAATAAACATAAGTACGGTTTGTATCTAAATTTAAAGATTGATCCTGCATTTGCACATCTAGTACTTGCTTAAAATTATGATTTTTATCTTTTATAATGATTTCAAGAGGAAATTTTTTCTCTGAGATAAGATTTTTTTCAAAAATAAAATTTGTCGTTATTCTTTTATTATCATTAGAATAGCTAATTGAATTTTTTATTACTGGTAAACCAAATGGGGAATGAAGAAATATTTTAGGCTTATAAAAAACTTTATCAGACTTAAATTCTAATTGTAATGTAGAACTTTGATCATCACTAAAAGTTTTAAGGCTTATTTCCTTTATATAAGAACTATTAAAATCTTCTTCAGGTAGTAATGATAATGCTTTTTCTAAATTAAAATAATTATCAGTTAATTTTTTTTCTCCAGATGGTATTTCTAAAAAAAGTGTTGCATCTCCTGGAATACATACCTCTTTACAAATTAAAAAATTTACATGCAAATTTAAAAAAGTATTTTTTAATTCATCTTCCAACTCTATCTCAAGAGGAAAGATAACATTATTTTGATATCCAAGAGAAGTTAATCCTAATATTTCAAACTCAATTGGAGTAGGCCATAGAATATTAACATTTTTAACATTTGTTGAATTTTCCCAAGAAAGTGATTGAGCAAACCCTCCATCACCTGGTGACTTCCAATATGTTTTCCAACCTGGTTCCATCTCATATTCAAGGCCAATTAAGAGATTTTGTCTATCATTTTGAGAAAAGGGTGAAATTAGTCTTAATTTCGATGTTTCGCTTACTGACCAATCACTTGAGATAGCAGTACTGTATGAAGAAACTGTAATAAAAAGGAAAGTGTAAATAAAAAGCTTGAAATAATTAGTCAAAATGTTCATCAAAATTACTATTGTAATATATAGTAATACGCTATTGAAATACTATAAATAATACGAATATATATAATTATGAATTTAACTGGAAAACTATTAATTTCGATGCCTTCCTTACAAGACGAGCGGTTTTATAAAACAGTGATTTATATGTGCGCTCATTCATCAGAGGGTGCGATGGGTATCATTATTAATAAAAAAATTGATTATGAGTTATATCCAGATTTATTAGAACAACTAGGGATTGACAAGCCTCTTGGAAGTAAAAAACTATATGTCAGGTATGGTGGTCCAGTAGAAAGTGGAAGAGGTTTTGTTCTTCACTCTGACGAAGTAATTCAAAAAGAAACATTATCAATTGACAAGGGCGTAGCGCTTACAAGCACATCTGAATTTTTTGAAGACCTTTCAAAAGGAAAAGGGCCTAAAAATAGTATTCTTGCTTTAGGTTATGCTGGTTGGGGGCCTGGCCAAATTGAAAAGGAGATTTTAGCTAATAGCTGGATGACTCTTTCAGCAGACTCTACTTTCTTATTTGATGAAGAGGTAACAAACAAGTGGATTAAGGCTTATGGCTTACTTGGAGTTGACCCAAATAAACTCTCTCAATATTCAGGTAGAGCTTAATTAAAGAATTATTTCAAATATTCTTTCTCTTTCATTTTCAGAAATTTTTTTAATTTTAAATTTATCAGTTTTAATAAGTTTATCTCCTTTATTTGTGATAAAGGATTTCATTTTTAAAACTTCTTTTTCTGGCATCTTTCTTTCGTACTTTAAAGTGTATTTTTTTTTAGCTATAATAAATAATGTCTTCATATTCCTCCTAATTCTATAGAAAGAGGCAAAGCCTCTCTCTATGTAAATAGTCTAAAAATAATTAATCTCTAATTGAGTAAGCCATTACACCTACCTCTGCTTTATCAGTTCCTAGTTTTTCAGCCTCATTACTAATTCTTAAGCCTATAGTAGATTTAATTATGCTGAAGCAGATGTATGAAATTACAAATACAAATACACAAACTGAACCCACACCTAGAAGTTGGATTCCAAATGAAGTATCTGGATTGCTAATTGGAACAATCAATGTTCCAAAAATTCCAGCAAACATATGAACAGGAATTGCTCCCACTACATCATCTAATTTCATTTTTTCTAGAAAATTTGTACCGAAATACATTATTACACCACCTATGGCTCCAATCACTATAGACAGCATAGGGCTTGGCATTAATGGTTCAGCTGTTATTGATACTAAACCAGCTAATGCACCATTCAGCATCATTATAATATCTGTTTTGCCTCCTAATATTCTTGTTATTACTGCACCAGCGATACAACCTCCACATGCTGCAAGTTGAGTATTCATAAATATTCGAGACATTGCTGTTGAGTCCTCAAATGAACCTAAGGCTAATTGAGATCCTCCATTAAATCCATACCATCCCATCCATAAGATAAATGTTCCTAAAGTTACTAATGGTATTGAGGAAGCTGCGAAGGGAGCCATATTTTGAGGACTACCATCATCAGTAAATCTTCCTAAACGTGGGCCTAATATCATTACTCCAGCAAGAGCTGCTGCTCCACCACAAGCATGGACAAGGGTAGAGCCTGCAAAATCTGCAAAGCCTAGAGAGTCAAGCCATCCACCACCCCATTCCCAACTCATCTGAATCGGATAAATAAAACCACCAAGAATTGCAGAGAATATAAAAAATGGCCAAATTTTTATTCTTTCTGCTACTGCACCAGAAACAATAGAACATGTTGCACAAACAAATAATGTTTGAAATAGCCAATCTGAATAATCTGAGTAACCTGTTTCTAAACTAGAATTGTCTCTCCAAATTTCAAAAGATCCAAAATACGGATTATCAGCATCTCCGTACCCTAAGTTATAACCGACTAAATAAAACATCACACTGACGATTGCAAATTTGCCAATATTTTTAGCTGCGATAGTTGAAACACTTTTAGTTGTAACTAAACCTGATTCAAGCATACAAAAACCTGCAGCCATCCACATGACGAGAAAAGCACAAACTAAAAATGAAAATGTATTAAAAATATATGCTACTTCTATATCAACTGCAGCATAGACGCTTGAGCTTATTAATGATGAGCTAATTAAAAAACCTATAAAATAAAAGATTTTGTTGGCCATAAATACCCTTCCGTTAAAATTTAATTAACACTGACCTCAGTATT
>JAQBWI010000044.1 GCA_027625355.1 Pseudomonadota bacterium | reverse complement strand
TTTAAAAATAGGTCATAATATTAAATATGATCTTAGAATTTTAGAGAAATATGGTCTTAAATTAACATCAATAGCTGATACGATGTTGTTATCATACGCAGTTGATAATGGGGTTACAAAACATAACATGGATGATCTGGCTTACTTACATTTTAATCATACAAATATAAAATTTAAGGAGCTTGTTGGATCTGGTAAAAAAGAAATAACTTTTGATTATGTTGAAATTAGTAAAGCACTTGATTATGCTGCAGAGGATGCTCTTATTACTCTAAAGTTATATGAATTTTTAAATAACAGAGTTAAAAACGAAAAAGGTAATTTTGTATATAGTGAGATTGATTTACCATTAATAAGTGTTCTGTCTTCAATTGAGAAAAACGGAATTAAAGTTAATACTAAATATCTCAATCAACTGAGTGAAGAATTTAAAAAAGACAGTTTAGTATTAGAGAAAAAAATTTACAAATTTGCAGGAAAAAATTTTAATATTGGATCTCCAAAACAATTAGGAGAAATTTTATTTGTTGATTTAAGTATTGAAGGAGGTAAAAAAACTAAATCCGGTACTTACTCTACAGACTCATCAACATTATCTAATCTGTCTGATCGAGGCTATGAAATTGCTAGTTTAATTTTGGATTGGCGAGAATTAACTAAATTAAAATCGACCTATACTGATGCTCTTCAAAATCAAGCAACAAAAAACAATTCAAGAGTCCATACTTCTTACGGAGTCGCAAATACTCTTACAGGAAGATTAAGTTCAAATGATCCCAATCTTCAAAATATACCTATAAGAACAAACAATGGAAGAAAAATTAGAAAGGCATTTATTTGTGATCCAAATAAAATTCTCATGAGTTTTGATTATTCGCAAATAGAACTGCGCTTAGCTGCAGAAATTTCTGGAGATAAAAATTTTATAAAAGCTTTTAAAAATAATGAAGATATTCATAGCTCAACTGCTTCCCAAATCTTTAATGTTAGAACTGAAAAACTTGATTCAGAAATGAGACGAAAAGCAAAAGCAATAAATTTTGGTATTTTGTATGGAATAAGTCCTTATGGATTAGCTAAACAGTTGAGTGTAACTAATTCTGAGGCAAAGAATTATATAGAGGATTATTTTAACAAATACCCAAAAATTAAAAAATATATGGATGATCAAATTCAATTTGCAAAAACAAATCTATATGTTGAGACAATGTTTGGCAGAAGATGTAATATTAAAAGTATTAATGATAAAAATTTTTCTTTAAGAGGATTTGCTGAAAGGCAAGCAATCAATGCTCCAATTCAAGGAACAGCTGCAGATGTAATCAAATTAGCAATGATAGAATTAAATAAGTTGATAACTGCTGATGATTTGGATGCTAAAATTTTACTTCAAGTTCATGATGAGCTTATTTTTGAAATTGATGAAGCTAAAAAAGAGAGCTCAATAGAAATAATTAAAAGTGTTATGGAAAACGTACACCTTAATTTTAAAAATTTTGAAGTGCCTCTTTTAGTAGATTATGGATTTGGAAACAATTGGGGAGATGCTCACTAAAATTCTTCTTCAAAAGAGTTTCTTTCTAGCCATTTTTCTAATTCGTGGTAACCCCCTATATTTTCTCCATTTATTATAATTTGAGGGAAAGTTCTAGCGGTAGGAAATTTTTTAAAAAAATCTTCTCTAGTATAATCTTGATCAAGCATATGAATCTTTGGATTTTCATTTGCTAAACGCATTTTTGCTTTGTCACAAAATATACAATTAGTTTTAGAATAAATTTCTACGTCCATTTAAAAAGCATCGTCAAAACTAAGAGCTCTATCTGTTGGTCTTTGATATTCAGAGACTCTTTTTTCAAAAAAGTTAGTTACATTTTGAACATCTAACGCTCTCATAAAATCAAACGGATTTTCAGTATTAAATACTCTATCAAATTCAAATAAATCTGCAATTCTATCAGCTACTGCCTCTATATATTGACACATTAAATCTTCATTCATTCCAATTAAATCAACAGGAAGGGCATCTTTAACAAATTCTTTTTCAAATGATACAGCCTCTCTTACGATTTCTTCAAATTGTGATTGAGGTACATCATTGGGTATTAATGATAAATCAGATATATCGCTATTAGTTAACGTATTGTTATTAAATTTATCTCTAAGAGTTTTGAACATAAGTGCTGAAAAGCTAAAATGCATTCCTTCATCTCTTGCTATCCAATCATTGGATAATGCTAAACCTGGCAGAAGACCTCTTTTTCTAAAGTAATATATCGCACAAAATGAGCCAGCAAAGAACAAGCCTTCTACTAAACCGAAACCAATAAGTCTCGTTAATAAATTTTGACTTCCATTTAGCCATTTTGAAACCCACTGAGCTTTTCTATTTATACAAGGAACATTTTGAATGGCGTCAAAAAGATGATCTTTTTCTTTTTGATCTTTAACATATGCTTCAATTTGTAGACCATACATTTCAGCATGAATAGACTCATTAAGCATTTGCATAGAAATAAAACACCTAGCTTCTGGAATTAATATTTCTTTATAGAATCTGCTTGCAAGATTTTCATTAATCATCGCTTCAGAATTAGCGAAGTAAGCAAGTACATGTTTTATAAAATGTTTTTCTCCATCATTAAGCGTTTCTAAGTCTCTTAAGTCATCATGAAGAGAAACTTCTTCTGGGGTCCAGAATGCCTGTATATGTAATTTATATTTATCCCAAATATCTTGATGTTTAATTGGAAAAATTGATTTAACGCCTTTAGATATCATTTCTTATACTCCTTTATGCACTGCAAGTTAGACAATCTTCTGGTTCATTACTTTCTGTTATCTGAGATTTAATAAAATCTTCTTTCGCAACTTTTTCTGAAGAAACGGTTACTTTAACTGCGTCAACAGCAGATCTACTTCGTAAATAGTACATTCCAGTTTTAAGACCTTTTTTCCACGCATACATATGCATTGAATTAACTTTTCCAAAAGTTGGAGTAGATAACCATAAATTCATTGATTGTGTTTGATCAATAAAAGGAGCTCTATCGGCAGCCATATCAATAACTGATTTTTGAGAAGTTTCCCAAACAGTTTTGTATGTTTCCTTAAGATCTTCAGGAAAATTTGAGATATTTTGTACTGATCCATTTTCCAATATTATTTTATCTCTCATTTCTTTATTCCATAGATTCCTTTGTGATAAAGCTTTTACTAGATGCCTGTTAACTAATAAAAACTCACCAGATAGTGTTTGTCTTTTATATATGTTAGAAGTTTGAATTTGGAATGTTTCAGTATTCCCTAAAATTATTCCTGTAGATGCCGTTGGCATACATGCTGTAGTTAATGAATTTCTGACACCATCTTTCTTTATTTTCTCTCTTAATGTTTCCCAATCCCACATGTCAGAAGGATTAGTGTCCCACATATCAAACTGAAACGTACCTTCAGATAAAGGAGATCCTTTAAATGTAGAATAAGGACCTTTATCTTTAGCAAGTTCATGAGATGCTTCTAAAGCCCCAAAATATATTGTTTCAAATATAAGTTTATTTATGTTTTTAGCTTCTTCACTATCATAAGCTATTTCAAGTTCGAAAAATACATCAGCTAATCCTTGAATGCCAAGCCCAATAGGTCTGTGTTTACTATTAGAGGTTTCAGTTTTTTCTGTGGGATAAAAATTTATATCTATAACTTCATCTAAATTTTTAGTAGCTAATTTAGCTATTTTATAGAGAGCTTTATAGTCATATTCTTTTTTCTTACCCTTTAATTTCTTAATAAATTTTGGAAGCGCTATTGATGCTAAATTACATACTGATGTCTCAGATTTATCAGAATATTCGACTATTTCTGCACATAAATTTGAAGATTTAATTACACCTATGTTTTTTTGATTAGATTTATTGTTAATTGAATCCTTATAAAGCATATAAGGTTGCCCAGTTTCAATTTGAGCTTCTATAATTTTAGACATCAAATCTCTTGCTTTTATTTTCTCAAGATGAGAAAACTCTTTTTCATATTTTTCATAGAGTTTAACAAACTCATCACCATAAGCATCAGATAATCCAGGACACTTATGTTCACTCATAAGAGTCCAATCATCATCTTCTTCTACCCTTTTCATAAATAGATCAGGTATCCAAAGTGCATAAAATAAGTCTCTTGCTCTAAATTCTTCGGCTCCTGTATTTTTTCTTAATTCAAGGAATTGCTCTATGTCTGCATGCCAAGGCTCAAGATATACCGCAAAAGAACCTTTTCTCTTTCCACCACCTTGATCAACTGATTTAGCAGTTTCATTAAAGATTTTTAAAAATGGAATAAGTCCATTTGATTTACCATTTGTAGATTTGATCCTACTGCCACTACCTCTAATATTATGAGCGTGCATTCCAATACCACCTGCAGTTTTTGAAATAAGAGCACAGTCTTTAATAGTATTAAAAATACCTTCTATTGAGTCATCCTCCATACCAATTAGGAAGCATGAAGATAATTGTTGCATTTTTAATCCACTATTAAACAACGTTGGTGTTGCATGTGTGTAATATCCATTAGAAAGACTGTCATAGGTTTCCTTTACCTTATCAAAATTAAAAATATTTCCAGAAACAGTCAGAGCAACCCTCATCCATAAATCTTGAGGTCTTTCGATGGTTTTATTTTCAAATTTTAAGAGATACGCTCTAATTAAAGTAGTAAAAGCAAAATAATCAAAATTATAATCTCTGTCGTAATCAATTATTGATTCAATATCTTCGGCACTCGCCATGACTTTATTGTAATAATCCTCTCTAAGCAGACCATCATCAAAAAGGTTTTTTGTGGCAATAATAAAACCCGGTGTATCTTTGTGAAGTGAGTTTGCTTTTATCCTTGCTGCTAAATACGAGTAATCAGGATGTTCAACAGTAAGAGATGCTGCTGTCTCGGCAAGATAAGTATCTATTTCAGTAGAAGTAATTTCATTATATAACCCTGGTACAGCCTTCTGGACTACAACAATTGGATCTATATTTAGACCAGTTGAAAGAACTGAAACTCTATTTGTAATTTTATCAAGGGATATAGCTTCTTTATCACCATTTCTCTTAGTTACCGTCATAGAGGATGCTTTTGCCCCTACTTGCTCTTTTAGTTTTTTTGTATGGTATCTGGACGCTGCTCTTTGTTCTCTATATAAAACATAAGCTCTTGCAACTTTGTGATGCTCATCTCTCATCAAGGCTAATTCAACCTGATCTTGAATATCCTCGATGTGAATCATATCACCATCAGCTATTCTTCTCGTTAATGCAGAAACAACTTTGTGTGTAAGGCTTTCAACAGTTTTATGAATGCTATCCTCTTGTTCTTTATCTTTAGTTTTATTATTTCTAATCTTTGTTTGGGCTAAGAAAGCTTTTTTTATAGCATCTGATATTTTATCTGATTTAAATGAACTTATAGATCCGTCTCTTCTCACTACATTGAGACTCAATAAGTTAACTCCTTCTTCTGCTTTTTTTTTTGATACCTGTGAGTTGTCTGCCATTTGTAAATTATCCATTATTTTAAATTTTTATTGTCGAAAAACACAATATGTAGTGTCGCTGTTAAACGACAATACAACATTTGGTCGATATCGCAATAAGAACAAAACATGAACATTAATATAATTAATGTTTATGTCAATTTCTATATTTAATAGAATTTAGGTTTATTCAAACAAGTAATTGAATTTAATGAATTAAGTTATTAACCTAAGTCACACTTTGTTAAATTTTTAATAAAAGTATATAAAAAAATAACTTAAATTTGCCATAAAATATTAATAAATTAACTTATGAACAAGATAGCTTTAGTTGATGATGAGAATTCGATTCGTACATCTGTGTCTTTAGCTTTAGAATCTGAGGGTTTTGAGGTTGATGTTTTTCAAAATGGAATTGAGGCTTTAGAGGCTCTAGAATCTAAAAGTTATGATTTGGGTTTGTTTGATATTAAAATGCCAAAAATGGATGGTAATGAACTTTTAGCAAAAGTTCGCTCTAGTAAAAAAAATGACTTGAAAGAAATGCCAATAATCTTTTTAACATCAAAAGACCAAGAGCAGGACGAAATTATTGGCTTAAGAATGGGAGCGGCTGATTATATAACAAAACCGTTTTCTCAAAAATTATTGAGTGAAAGAATAAGAACAGTTTTGAGAGTTTATCAAAATAGAAAAGCTCCATCCAATCATGAAAACACAGATTTAAAAAATTTAAAAAAAGGTAATTTAGAATTAGATGACTTAAAACAACTTTGTTACTGGAAAAATGAAATAGTTGAGTTAACTGTTGCGGAGTTTAACTTAATAAAATCTTTAGCTAAGTATCCCGGTGTCGTTAAAGACAGAAATCAATTAATGGATACTATGTATGGAGATAGTATTTATGTAGACGATAGAACGATAGATAGCCATATAAAAAGATTAAGAAAAAAATTTAAATCCTATGATCCTGATTTTGATCAAATTCGCACAAGATATGGATCAGGTTATTCATGGCGTGAATAATTATAGAAAATTTGCATTATATAATTTACCTTTATCGATACAAATTTTAGCGATAAACTTATTTATAACTAGTATTGGTTTTATAATTTTAATTTTATTTAATTTTTATTTAATTTATAATGATGATGCAATTCAAATAAAAAAAATTAACGCAAATGAAGATTTAAAAAAAATTCAATTTTTTTTAGAAAGAAATGCAATTATTAGAGTTCCTGTTTTTGATGAAACCTGTATAAATGAAAATAACCAATCATGTGAAGATGAAAATAATCTTAAATTATCAGAGCCCATTCTTGAACCTAAAATTACTCAAGAATTTATCCTAAACAATTTTTTAAATTCTGAATACGACATTAAGATATACAATGATGAATGGATAAGACTCGTTGATACACAAGATTTATACGAAATATCAATTGTAGAAGAGGTCGATTTAAATGAAGATCAGTTTTCAGATAACGATATAAGTATTTATCAAAATTTAACTCAAAAATATCTCCGTTTATTTTCTTCATATCATAATTGGATAATTAAAAAAAACTTTGAAGAAGTTAAGACACAAAAAAATTCAGAAATCTTATATGTTTCTCAAAGCATTAAAAATAGGATTAATAATGAATATATTGTTATTGATGATGTTGGTATTTTATATCAATATCTGACTTCACCAATAATAAGTAATAATAAAGTATATGGAGTTGCAATTTTTAGTTATGCTGTTTTGAATCAGTCTGAGGACCTAGGCATAGTTTCATTAAATATTTTAATTTTTTATATTTTATTCGTACTTATGATGATTTTCTTGTCACTTATTTTCTCTCAAAGTTTAGTTGCACCAATTAAAAGATTATCTAAATTGACTATTCTTGAAAGAGAAAGAGTTAATGAAAATGAAATAATTTATCCTCAAAGAGAAGATGAAATAGGAACACTTTCTAAAGAAATACAAAATATGTCACTAGGATTAAAATCACAAATTGAGCAGCTGGAAAAATTTAGCGCTGATGTTTCTCATGAATTAAAAAATCCTTTAACCAGCCTCTACTCCGCCATTGATTTGATTGGTACAAATAATATTACTGAAGATAAAAAAAATCTTTTAATTAATAATATTAAAAATGATCTTAAGAGAATGAATCAACTAATAACTGATATTTCAAACTTTACTCGATTAAAGGCAGAAATTGAATTAG
>JAQBWI010000043.1 GCA_027625355.1 Pseudomonadota bacterium | reverse complement strand
AAGTAAACCAAATCACGCCAGGAATTACATTTAATGGAAAGATATCAAATGGAGGGAGCCAACCTCCCATGAACAATATGACAGTCATGGAACTCATTAATATCATACTTGCATATTCGCCAAGGAAAAATAAAACAAATGACGCAGATGAGTATTCAGTAAAAAATCCCGCAACTAAGGTTGATTCATCCTCTGGTAAATCAAATGGAAGTCTGTTGGTTTCAGCTAAAGCTGAAATAAAAAAAATTACAAACATTGGAAGTAGGGGGATTGCAAACCAAACAGTTTGTTGAGCCTCAACTATTTTAGATAAATTTAAAGAACCAACACATAATAATACTGTGATAATAACGAAACCAATTGATACCTCATACGAAACCATTTGAGCGGCTGATCTCAAAGCCCCCAAAAAGGGATATTGAGAATTACTCGCCCAACCTGCCATTATAATACCGTAGACACCTAAAGATGAGACGGCAAATAAGTACATTATACCTACATTTATATCTGCTATAACCCAATTAGGAGCAAAGGGTATTACTGCCCAACCCGCTAAACTCAGAACCATAGTAATTATAGGCGCCAATAAAAAAACTACCTTATTGGAATTTGCTGGTACGATATTTTCCTTTGTTAACAATTTAAGAGCATCCGCAAAACTTTGAAATATGCCAAAAGGCCCTACTACATTTGGACCTCTGCGGAGTTGAATAAGAGCTAATACCTTTCTTTCAGCATAAACTAAAAAAGCTACAGAAATTAATACAGGCATTAAAACTGCTAATATTTGAGCAATGATAATAGCACCTTGAAATATTAAATCATTTAATAGTGAGAAATTATTCATGAAGCTTTTGCTTTATTGAGTATTTCATTCGTACAATTAGCCATAGTTTCTGATGAACGTGATATTGAGTCATTCATATAAAAATTATTGATATTATAAGATAAGTTCTGGTTTTTTATCTGCTCCTTGGATGAAAAAGATAAAGTTGAAGAGTTATTAATTTCTAATATTGCAAGAAAATTATTATTTTCATTAATTAATTTCTTTCTTACATCATTAAGATTATTAAATTCAATATTACAGTTAAGAAGATCGCTTAATACTCTAAATATTTTCCACTCCTCCTTAGCATCCCCAAGTGGATTGTGACAACGTGATGTCTGAATTGTTCTACCTTCAATATTCATAAAGGTAGAAGATTTTTCTGTATAAGCTGGAGTTGGTAGAATGATATTTGCATGTTGCGCATTAACATCACCATGATGACCGCAGTAGACCACAAAAGATCCTTCTAAAGATCTTGGATGTATTTCATCCAAACCTAACAAAAATACAACTGGTTTATTTAGAGCAATTTCTTCTTTTAATTTTTTTTCTAAATCTTCATCAAAAATTTTATTAACAAAACCAAGCTCCAATGATCCAACTCTAGATATATCTTGATTTAATATATTAAGGGGATTTAATGACTCAGAAAAATTTGGTAATTTTTTTGCAATTTCAGCACAAATTTTTAATACTGAAGAACCTTCATTTGTATTAATGGCTGATGTCCCGACAATAATAAGTGGATTTTTAGCATTGAAGAGCACTTCTGAAAATTTAGACTTCTTATCCAAAATGTTATTAAGCTCATCTAATGATTCAGAAATTTTATCATAAGAATAATTGAGATCAAGAGAGGGTCCTATTAATCCCACTTTACAATTATTATCAATAAAAGCTTTTCTTATTCTTGCATTTAAAACGCTCGCTTCCCATCTAGGGTTTGACCCGACCAAGAGTATAGCATCAGCCTTTTCAACTTCTTGAATAGAAGAGTTGAATTTATAACTTTCATTTTCACCGTGAATAATTTGTGCATTATCAAATCTGCAATCAAACAAATCAGAACCTAAACCTTGTGAAAAAAGTTTTGATGCAATTATAGTCTCGGCATCTGTAAATTTACCGGATAAAGATATTGTTTTATCTTTTCCCCTTTTGTTAATTTCATCTTTAATTTTATTTAATGCAGAGTTCCAATCAGAAGCTTTTAATTTATCACCCTCTTTTATATAAACTTTATCTAATCTTTGTCTTGATAGACCATCTATAGCAAATCTTGTTTTATCACTTATCCATTCTTCATTAGTGTCCTCATTTATACGAGGTAGAACTCTTAAAACTTGCTTACCTCTGGTATCAACTCTTATACTTGAACCAACTCCATCAAAAACATCAAAAGTTTCAGTTTTAGTTAATTCCCAAGGTCTTGATTTAAATGAATAAGGCTTACTTGTTAAAGCTCCAACTGGACATAAATCAATAACATTTCCAGATAATTCAGAGTCGATAGTTTTTTCTAAATAAGTTGTAATTTCCGCATTCTCTCCACGTCCAAGAAGACCTAAGTCATCAACCCCTGCTACTTCAGTAGAGAATCTGACACATCTAGTGCAATGAATACATCTTGTCATAATGGTGCTTACAAGAGGACCCATGTGCTTGTTTTTTACAGCTCTCTTATTTTCTTCATATCTCGATTTATCAAAACCATAATGTAAAGCTTGATCCTGAAGATCACATTCACCACCTTGATCACAAATTGGACAATCTAAAGGGTGGTTAATTAAAAGAAATTCCATAACGCCTTTTCTTGCTTTTTTAACCATTTCAGAGTCAGTCTTTATAACCATCCCATCTCCTGCTGGCATAGCACATGAGGCAACTGGCTTTGGAGGTCCTTTTTCCATTTCTACAAGACACATCCTGCAGTTTCCAGCTATTGATAATTTTTCATGATAACAAAATCTTGGAATTTCTGCCCCTGCTAACTCGCAGGCTTGCATTACTGTCATGCCATTTTCAAATTCTACTTTTTTATCATCAATAGTAATAGTAGGCATTATGCAACTTCTCCTAATTGATACTCTTTAATTCTTCTCTCAACTTCAGGTCTAAAATGCCTCATAAGTCCTTGTATAGGCCAAGCTGCAGCATCACCTAATGCACAAATAGTATGACCCTCAATCTGTTTAGTAACATCCAGAAGTTTATCAATATCATTAACTTGCACACTACCTTTAACCATTTTCTCCATCATTCTAAACATCCAACCCGTTCCTTCTCTACAAGGAGTGCATTGACCACAACTTTCATGTTTATAGAAGTGAGACAGCCTACATATAGCATCAACAATGTCGGTAGATTTATTCATTACTATAACCGCTGCTGTTCCCAAACCACTTTGCACTTCTTTTAAACTATCAAAGTCCATTTTGACTGTATCGCAAATAGATTTTGGAAGAAGTGGGACGCTTGCACCTCCAGGAATTACTGCTAATAAATTATCCCAACCTCCAATTACTCCACCAGCGTGCTTTTCAATAAGTTCTTTTAATCCAATACCCATTTCTTCTTCAACATTACATGGATTATTAACATGACCTGAAATACTAAATATCTTTGAGCCTGTATTATTTTCTCTACCGAGACTACTAAACCACGCCGCTCCTCTTCTAATAATAGTCGGTGCTACTGCTATAGTTTCAACATTAGTAACTGTAGTTGGACATCCATATAACCCAGCCCCTGCAGGGAAAGGAGGTTTTAATCTTGGCTGACCTTTTTTTCCTTCAAGACTCTCTAAAAGAGCTGTTTCTTCTCCACAAATATAAGCTCCAGCACCTCTATGCAAATAAATATCATAATTCCAATTAGTACCACAGGCATTCTTGCCGATTAAATTATTTTCGTATGCTTCATCGATTGCTTTTTGGAGGTTTGATGCTTCAGTATAATATTCACCTCTAATATAAATATAACAAGCATTTGCATGCATGGCAAAAC
Source organism: Pseudomonadota bacterium (assembly GCA_027625355.1). Taxonomy (GTDB): domain Bacteria; phylum Pseudomonadota; class Alphaproteobacteria; order HIMB59; genus CACPNW01. Next base: position 4,473 of record JAQBWI010000043.1, on the reverse strand, counting down.
CTGCAATCAAACAACCTTCTAATAAAAGATGAGGGTCATTTCTCATTATTTCTCTATCTTTACAAGTTCCAGGCTCAGATTCATCGGCATTAACCACTAAATAATGAGGCTTACCTGAATCTTTAGGCATAAATGACCATTTCAAACCAGCAGGAAAACCAGCACCTCCTCTTCCTCGCAATTGACTGTTTTTAATTTCTTCAACAATAAAATCAGAGCCTTTATCAATAATTTCTTTTGTATTAGACCATATGCCTCTGTTTTTAGCGCCAGTTAAAGACCAATCATCAAAGCCGTATAAGTTTTTAAAAATTTTATCTTCTTCTCTAAGCATTTTTTTCTCTTTGAGGATGTGATGTTTGTCTTCCTATTTGTGAACCTTTGATAGTTTCTTTGCTTTGTTTTAAATTTGTTAATAATTTTTTAAAACTAACTTCATCAAGATCTTCATAATAATCATCGTTTATTTGAACCATGGGCGCATTACAACAAGCACCTAAACACTCGACCTCAACAATAGTAAATTTTTTATCATCAGAAATTTCGCCTAGTTTAGTATTTGAAACCTCTTTAGCTACCTCAACAAGCTTATCACTTCCTCTTAACCAGCAAGGAGTAGTTCTACAGATTTGAACAAAATTCTCACCTACAGGCTCGAGATTAAACATAGAGTAAAATGTAGCTACTTCTAAAACACGGATGTAAGACATACTTAGGGTCTCTGCAACTTTTTCTATTGCAGTTTTACTTAACCATCCTGAATTTTGTCTTTGAGCAAGATCAAGAAGTGGAATTACAGCGCTTTGCTGTCTTGAGTCTGGATATTTTTTTATTATGTCAGCAGCTCTTTTAAAATTATCTTGAGACCAATTAAAAATTTCATCTGAGACATTATATACTTTATTTATCATGCCTGGATGTTTCATCGATCTATTTCCCCAAATACAATGTCAAGACTTCCAAGAATAGCTGCAATGTCAGCCATCAAATGCCCCTTAGATAAAAAATCAAGTGTTTGCAAATGAGCAAAACCTGGGGCTCTTATTTTGCATCTATATGGTTTACTTGAACCATCTGAAACTAAAAATACTCCAAACTCCCCTTTAGGTGCTTCAACAGCATTATATGTCTGCCCTTCAGGCACCCGATAACCTTCAGTAAATAATTTAAAATGATGAATTAATGATTCCATAGAGTGTTTCATTTCACTTCTTTTTGGAGGCGTGATTTTATTGTCAATTACAGATATTTCACCTGATCTAATTTGATTTAAGCACTGCTGAATAATTGATATGCTTTGTCTCATTTCTTCAATACGAACTAAGTATCTATCAAAACAATCACCCTTTTTACCTACCGGCACTTCAAAATCAACTTTGTCATAAGCATCATATGGTTGTGAACGTCTCAAATCCCAAGCCACACCAGCACTTCTTAATACTGGCCCTGTGCATCCCCATTCAATAGCTTCTTGCTTTGATATCACTCCAATATCGACAGATCTTTGTCTTAAAATTCTATTGTTTGTTAAAAGCTCCTCAAGATCATCAATAAATTTAGGTAAGGTTTCAAAATGAGCATTAAGCTTTTCTTCCATACCTTCAGGCATATCTTGATGAACTCCTCCTGGTCTAAAATAAGCAGCATGAAATCTAGCTCCAGATACAGCTTCATGAAATTGAAGAAGTTTTTCTCTTTCTTCAAAACACCACAAGAATGGAGTAACTGCACCAATATCTGCTGCATAAGCCGGTATATTTAATAAGTGATTTAATAGTCTAGTAATTTCAGCAAAAATAACCCTTATATACTGTGCTCTTTGGGGGACTTCTATATTTAATAGATTTTCTGTAGCTAAAGCAAAAGCATGTTCTTGGCACATTGGCGAAACATAATCCAATCTATCAAAATATGGTACTGCTTGAAGATATGTTTTGTATTCAATTAATTTTTCAGTACCTCTATGTAAGAGTCCAATATGAGGTTCTGCTCTCTCAACAACCTCTCCGTCAAGCTCTACAACTAATCTTAAAACTCCATGCGCAGCTGGATGTTGCGGTCCAAAATTAATAGTAGTTGTGTTTACTTCAATTTCTTTCATAATTAGTCTTGCTCGTTATGATCATCAATACCTTTAGGCATTCCCTCCCATGGAGAGGTGTAATCAAAATCTCGGTATTCTTGTGTTAATTTTACAGGCTCATAAACAACTTTTTTTTCAAGATCATTATACCTCACCTCAGTATGACCGGTTAGAGGAAAATCTTTTCTTAGAGGATGACCTTCGAAATTATAATCTGTCATAATCCTTCTTAAATCTGGATGATTGTTAAACTTAATGCCAAATAAATCATAGCACTCTCTTTCATACCAATCAGAAGATTTAAAAATTTGTATTATGCTATCAATACTATCATTTTCATTAATTGGTGTTTTCAAAATAATTCTTTTATTTTTTTTCATACTTAAAAGAATATAAACTAACTCAAATCTCTTTTTTCTTGAAGGATAGTCTATTGCAGTTATGTCAATTAATTGGTCAAAATTAAATAATTCATTATTTTTTAGTTCCTGAAATAACTTAAGTGTATTTTCATAATTAAAAGAAGCTTCATAAAAAATGTCTTTATCTTTAATAGATGATAGCTCAGTTATTTTTTTTAAATCCTCAAACATCAATTATCTAACAAATTTGTTTTTTCTTTTAATTTTTTTCTGTAATTGCAAAATTCCATATACCAATGCCTCTGCTGTAGGAGGACAACCAGGAACATAAATATCAACTGGAACTATTCTATCGCAACCTCTAACAACAGAATAAGAGTAATGATAATATCCTCCTCCATTAGCACAAGAGCCCATAGATATTACATACCGAGGTTCTGGCATTTGGTCATAAACTTTTCTCAAAGCGGGTGCCATTTTATTAGTTAAAGTTCCAGCAACAATCATAACATCAGATTGACGAGGACTTCCTCTAGGGATTACACCATACCTATCAAGGTCATATCTTGCCATATACGAATGAATCATTTCAACGCCACAGCATGCTAAACCAAAAGTCATTGGCCATAATGAGCCTGTTCTTGCCCAAGTTATAAGTTTATCAAAATTTGCTACTAAAAATCCTTTTGAATTTAATTCATCACCAAAATTATCTTCATTAATTTCTACTCCCATTCAAGAGCTCCTTTTTTCCACTCATAAATAAATCCAATTGTAAGAATTAGTAAAAAAATCATCATTGACCAAAATCCAAATACTCCAATACTTCCAAGTGATATCGCCCATGGAAATAAAAAGGCAACTTCTAAGTCAAAAATTATAAAAAGAATTGCAACCAAATAAAATCTAACATCAAACCTTCCTCTAGCATCGTCAAATGCTTCAAAGCCACACTCATAAGCTGAAAGTTTTTCATTATCAGGTTTTCTCTCCCCTACTACAAAAGATAAAGTAGTCATTCCAATTGCTATAGCAAATCCAATAATAATAAATATTAGTATTGGTAAATATTCTGATAAATAATTTTCCACTTATATATATTTCTTCTTAAAAAATGTTTTTAGTAATCTATTTAGTATAATATTCAAGCATAACAATCCATGATTTCTGCGGCTAAAATACAAATAGAAAATAATTTTTTTGCTACTATTATTGCTGCTATTTTGAATAGCATTTAAAAAAATTGGCGCGAGAGACGGGATTCGAACCCGCGACCTCTGCCGTGACAGGGCAGCGTTCTAACCAGCTGAACTACTCCCGCGCATGGTGGGTGTTGAGAGACTCGAACTCCCGACCCTCTCGGTGTAAACGAGATGCTCTACCAACTGAGCTAAACACCCTAAACAAAAACGGCTGTTAAATTTTTTTAACAGCCGTTGCAACACAAAAAATAATTTTGTTTAGTTGTTTACTGCGTCTTTCAGGGCTTTACCTACAGTAAACTTGGGTCTTTTAGATGCAGGTATTTGAATTGATTCTCCAGTTCTTGGATTTCTTCCAGTTGTTGCTTTTCTGTGACTTACACTGAAATTACCAAAGCCCACAATACTAACTTTTTCATCTCTTTTTAAAGAATTAGTTACAGCATCCAGCATACTTTCTATTGCTCTTGTAGCATCTGATTTTGATAAACCAGCAGATGAAGCAACTGATGCAATTAGGTCATTTTTATTCACAATAGACTCCTTTTTATTGATATGAGTAAATTATTCTCTACTTTATTTATCAAGTCAATTAATTTTAATAAAAAAACCCGGTTTCATTGGGAAATCATTAATTTTTCCCAGTATATATGAGTTAATGAGTTAAATTTTGTTTAAGATTATTTTCTATTGAAGCTGTTTTTTGAGCCTCTAGTATTTGTGATTCGGTTATATTTAGTGGAATTATTGGTTTTGTTAGAGTGTATTTAAGTACAGATTTAGCCTCAATTACTGGTATAATTTTGATATTTTTAATCAATTCTCT
>JAQBWI010000042.1 GCA_027625355.1 Pseudomonadota bacterium | reverse complement strand
AGCACACCAATAAAACCTACAAAAATTGCAATCCATGTTTTTAAAGAAACATGCTCTCTTAAAATAATAGCTGACAAAGCCACTACTAAAACGGGAGTTAAGGAAGCAATGCTGTGCGCATCTGCTAATGTTAAATATCTAAAAGATAAAATAAAACATCCAGACTCAATAATAGATAAAACACTTCGTAAAAGTTGAATTTTAATATTGCCTGACTTATAAAATGAATAATTTTTTTTTCTTCGTGATTCAAAAAAAGATAAAATTAAAACAAAACAATATTTTATAAACAATAATTGAAAAACAGAATGGTAAATAATAGCTGTTTTTTGAACAGCATCCAAAAGAGAAAATGAGAAATAAGCCATAACAGCAAACATCATTCCAAGTGTCTCAACTGACTTAAATTTAAACATTATTAATTAAAAATTTGTATAGATAAACTTGTAAAAATCATTTTTTAATTCAGGACTACCATTTAAAACTTGAGTCATAACTAAAGCTGTCATTTCTTTACTGTTATCAACTAAAAAATAAGTAGATGCCGCTCCTGCCCAACCAAATTCTCCTGCGGAACCTAAATTATTATTTTTCGATGGATCCATTAAGGTTCTACAACCTAGACCCCAACCGTAAGCTTGCAAATCATTTACATAATTTTCATCTCTAACCATACCAATAGTTGGAATTTCAATGGGAAAAAAATAATCCTCTAATGCATTTTTAGACATTAAATTTAGAGTTTTTTCTTGTAAAATAGTATGACCGGTCAAACTCTTGCCGGTGTGTAACATCTTAGCAAAAATAGAATAATCACTAATTGTTGAAAATAATCCATGGCCACCTCTTGCATAATTTTTTTCATACAAAGGATATTTATAATTACCTATTTTTTGTGGTTCAATCTTCTGACCATGTAATTTAGAATTAACCTTATCATACTCATATGTTTTCATTAATCTATTTTCTGAATCTAAAGGAACTGTAAACTTAGTTTCATTCATATCCAAAGGGTCAAAAATATTTTTTTGTAAAATATTTTGAAGAGTGTCATCAAGAACTACCTCTAAAACTCTTCCTAAAACATCCATAGATACAGAGTAAACCCATTTATTTTTAGGTTGATAAAGCAATGGTAATTCTGATAATTTTTTTATTTCTTCTTCCAATGTTGTCGTATCTGAATGGAATAATTTTACTTCATCATACTTTCTTCCAATTGGATCTGCTAAAAAATTATATGAAAATCCTGCAGTATGAAGAAAAAGATCTTTTATAGTAGGATTTATTTTTAAATCCTCAACATCATCAATTGAGGCGTTTTCCTTTTTTAATACTTTAAGATTAGAAAACTCAGGAAGGTATTTGGTAACTAAATCATCAAGTTTTATTTTTTTTTGCTCAAGCAATTGAAGAGCGGCTACAGCAACAACAGGTTTAGTCATCGACCATATTCTATAAATAGTATTATCTAATACGGGAACTTTTGTTTCAATATTATTATATCCAATTTTACCTGAATAAATTTTATCTTTAATATTAATTTGCCATTGTATTCCAGGAAATCTACCTTCATCAATATGTTTAGTAAAAATTTTATTAAGCTGTTCCATATTATAGATTTCCTTTTTTTTTATATTTGATAATATAAAAGTATTATATGAAAAATACTCTATTGCAAAAAGAACTTATAGACTTGTTAGGTGAGAGATTTACTACTTCAGATTCTGTTTTAGTAAATTTTTCTAAAGGTGAAGATGCATACGATCCTGTTAGTCCACAAGCGGTAGTATTTCCAAATTCAAATGAAGAATTATCTAAAGTTTTAAAATTATGTAATAAACATAAAACTCCTGTAGTGCCATATGGCACAGGAACATCACTAGAAGGTCATGCAGTGGGAAATTCTGAAGGAATAACAATCTCACTAGAAAAATTTGATAAAATTTTGACAGTAAATGCTGAAGACTTTGATTGCAGGGTTCAAGCTAACGTATCAAGAGAGCAATTAAATGAAAACTTAAAAGATCGAGGGATTTTTTTTCCAATTGATCCAGGAGCAAACGCAGCTTTAGGCGGTATGGCAGCCTGTTCTGCATCTGGGACAATGGCTGTAAAATATGGCACTATGCGCACTGTTGTTATGGGATTAACAGTAGTCTTGGCTAATGGTGATATTATTTCAACTGGGACAAGAGCTAAAAAATCTTCCGCAGGTTACAACCTAACCAATCTATTTGTTGGATCGGAAGGAACACTTGGGATTATTACTGAAGTGCAACTTAAATTATCACCAATTCCAGAAAGTATTATGAGCGCTGTATGTCAATTCCAAGATCTAGAGTCTGCTGTTTTAACTGCACAAGAAATTATTCAATATGGCGTTTCCATTGCTCGAATTGAACTATTAAATAAAGATCAAATTGACATTAGTATTGAATATTCAAAATTAGAAAACCTGAAATCGTTGCCAACTTTATTTTATGAATTTCATGGGAGTGAAAGTACAAATAAAGAATCTATTGAAATTGTCGAAGAAATTTCAAAGGGTCATAGTGGTAGTGACTTCGCTTGGGCGACAACAACAGAAGAAAGAAACAAAATATGGAAAGCAAGACATAATGTATACTATTCAGTTAAAGCTCAAGGTGATAACATAAGAGTTTATGCTACAGATGTCTGTGTTCCTATATCCAATTTAGTAGAATGTATTCAATTTGCAGAAAATGAAATTCAAAATAATGGACTAAAAGCTCCAATGGTAGGGCATGTTGGAGATGGAAATTTTCATGTAACCGTTATCTATGATCCAAAAAAAGAAAATGAATATAAATATATTAGAGATTTTAGTGATAAATTAGTTGATATGGCTCTAAAGCTTGAGGGAACTATAACTGGAGAGCATGGTATTGGTCTTCAAAAAAAAGAATACTTACTAAAACAACATCCTGATAATATTCCTTTTATGAAGCTAATTAAAAAAAGTTTTGATCCAAATAATATTATGAATCCTGGTAAAGTTTTTGATTTATAAAGAATATAAGAATTGAAAAAAATCATGTTTAATTATGATAGTAAAATAGTTCCAAAAAATTTAAATCCGATTCTAACTCCAGAATTAAAAAATGAGGTTAATTTTTTTTTAAAAACTTTTTTCATAAATTCTAGCCTAATAGATTTAGAAATTGAGAAAATTTAATATATTATTTCCATTTTTTCACTTTTCATTGATCGGTAAATGGCATCAAGAACTTTTACAGTTTTTAAACCAATTTCAGCATTAGCATGATTTTCAACTTGCTTATTCAGACATATGTCAACAAAAGTATTTAGAGGATTTTCTGTAGTATAAGCCATTGTTCCACCCCCTTCATTAATTTCATCACGTATCTCATTACCATCATTTAAACGAATAAGTAATCTCTCTCTTTTTATTTCCATATCTAAGTAAAGAGCTCCCTTAGTACCATGAATAGTAATATAAAAAGTACCCCCAAAATCTTTAGGGACAAAAGCAGATCCAGAAAAAGATCCTGTGGCGCCGTTTGTAAATCTAACTGAAATCGCATTTGTATAATCAACATTTGTAGGAGAAGGTACAGAAAAACAAAAAGCTTTTTCAGCTTCTAATTGTGAAATTTTAAATACACCACCAAACATATGGGAGAGCTGCCCCCAGCCATAACCACCACCCTTGCTTGGATCTGACCAAGTTGATGCCTTAGGTTGGAATGTGTGTTCTTCAGACTCACTTAAAGGTATCCCTTGAAATAAATCTACTAAAGATGAAGAAAAAGCTGCATCTATATGTTTTATTTCTCCAATTACTCCATCTGAAATATATTTTTCTGCCTTGGGCATATAGTGAGTAAAATTGAATCCATTGGGCACAAGAATTTCTTTCTTAAATTCCTTTGCTAATCTAAATAATTCTTCTGCATCCTGACTATTAGTTGTCATTGGTTTTTCAATTAGTACATGACATCCTTTTTGTAATGATGCTTTAGCATTTTCAAAATGTGCAAAATGTGGAGATGCAATGACGACTCCATCTAGTGGACTGAAATCTAACATTTCCTTAAAATTTGTAGAGGCAAATTCAAAACCAAATTTATTTTTGACAAAATCTAATTGATCCTGTTCTAATTTGCATACACTTACTAACTCTACGTCATCTCTTTTTTTTAAATGTGGGATATGATACTCTGTCGCCCACCAACCAGCTCCTATAACTCCAATTTTTGCTTTACTCATAATCAGTCCAAATGCATTTGAATAGGAAGTAGATATGGAAAATTAGTCTTTGGATCTATATCTGCTTTTAATATATCAGACATATATTCTCCCCACTTTTTATTAACATCACTTTTAACAATATGATCAATTGATTTTTGTAAATCATCAGTTTCAAAATAACCAAACAAAGTTAAACCATGTCGAAAAATATTATAGTTTCTTAAACCAGCCGCGCTTAACATTTCTACCATTTCAGGCCAGATTTCATCATGTCTTTTTTTATATTCTTGTTCATATCCAGGTCTTACCTCTAAAACCCAAGCATAATTTTTCATATTTTTTCCTTTCTTAATAAGTTGCTCTTCCTCCACTAAGATCAAATACAGCACCTGTAGTGTAAGAATTTTCTTCAGAAACCAACCATGAGACCATAGAAGCAAGTTCGTCAACTTTTAAAAAACGTCCTCTTGGTATTTTGGATAACATATAATCTATATGCTCTTGGCTTATTTGGTCAAATATTCTTGTTTTGGCAGCTGCTGGCGTTACACAATTTACTGCAATATTTTTATCTGATAATTCTTTTCCAAGAGATTTAGTCAAAGCTATTACTCCTGCTTTAGCTGCACTATATGGCATAGCATTAGGATTGCCCTCCTTACCTGCAATAGAAGCTACATTTACAATTCTTCCATAATTATTTTTAATCATATGGGGTGTTACCGCTCTGCAACAGTAGAAGACTCCTGTTAAATCTATATCAACAACATTTTGCCATTGATCAATCGGATATTCCCAAGTCTTAAAACTTGGTCCTGCTATACCTGCATTATTAACTAAAATATCTATTGTTTGATTTTTGTCTAAGGTTTCCTGTACAGACTTTTCAACATTTTCATATGAAGTTATATCTGTTTGTACTGCACTTACGTTATCAGGAAGCTCTAAGCTATTAATTAACTCTTGATCTTTATCCCAAATAACAACTTTTGCTCCAGATTGAGAAAATCTCTCTACCATTGAATATCCAAAACCTTGAGCTCCTCCAGTTATTACTGCAGTTTTATTATTTAGATCTATTTGATTCATTTAGTCCCCTCTTTATTTTTGTGATTTAGAATAAATATAATTTGTTAAAATAATAGCTATAATTAACATAGCTCCTAAAATAGTTAATTGTGATTCAATTTTTATTCGCGCAACATTAAATCCTGCTCTGAGTATCACAACAATCCAAAAAGCAACAAAAGTACCAAAAATATTTCCTCTTCCGCCAAAAATATAAGTTCCACCTAACATAACCATTAAAACGATTTCAAGTTCTGCGCCTGTTGCCATATTAAAGCGAGCTACTGCAAGTCTTGAGGTAGTAAGAACTCCCGCAATACCACTAATTACTCCTGAAAAAGTAAATAATAATAACTTTATTTTATCAACTTTAATTCCAGAATATTTAGCAGTTTGAGGATTTGTACCAATTAAATATAGTTGTTTTCCATAAATAGTAGAGCTAAGTAAAAAACCAACTACTATAGCAAAGACAGTAAAAATAATTACAGGGATAGGAATGATACCAACATAGCGATAATCAATACCAATAAACCAGGACGGATAACCACCAAGAGAAAAATCACTAGCTAAAGCTTGTGCGATACCCCTGTACAAAGTTAATGTTCCAATTGTTAGAATGATAGAAGGAATTTGAAGTTTTGTTACTAATATTCCATTAAACAATCCACATAATGCTCCTGATAAAACGCCAATCAAGATAGATAAAGGCATTCCAAATCCAGCATTATAAACAGTTCCAAAAATTACTGCTGTTAGAGCAATCATAGAGGCAATGGATAAATCTATTTCTCCAGAAATAATGATCAATGTCAGAACAATCGCAATTAATCCGTATTCAACGTATGGAGTTGCAGAGTCCATAATAAATGCTAAATCTGCAAAAAATGGTGATAACTGCAGTGATGCAATAATAGAAATTATTAATAAAATAACCGCAACCCATTCTGGTCTTATTATCCAATAGCGCAGTGTAGGGTTTTCACTTAGATATATTGAAATTTTATTAAGCATTTGCGCCCCCACCTAATTTTTTCATTCTGAATATAATAAGTTGATCTAAAGATAGCGCGAGCACAATTATTAAACCATAAATAGCTTTCTGGAATTCTCCTGGAATATTTAATACAGGTAATGCAACATTTATAATTCCTAATAATAGAATTCCTAAAAAAGTGCCTAAAACACTTCCTGAACCTCCAGTTATACTCGTGCCTCCAATAATGACTCCAGCAATAACAATAAACTCAATCCCAACACCTGTAACACCAGGGTTAACATAACCAAATCGTGATGCATAAAATAGGCCGGCAACACCTGCAAGCATACCACAGACCCCAAAACAAAAGAGAGTAACTTTAGTGACATTAATTCCTTTAAGGTGAGCAGCTTCAGGGTTACTTCCAGTGGCATAAATTTCTCTTCCTAAAACTGAATGGCGCATAATTAAATGTGTAATCAAAACAATTATCACAGATAAAATCAATATTGCAGGAATTGAAAAAAGGAAAGATGTCTGAGAAAAAGAAATTATATGGACTGGAATATCATTTCTATCTATCTGTCTTCCACCACTAACTATAAAAACAAGACCTCTGTAAAGGCTAAGGGTTCCAAGTGTAACAATAATAGAGTGTACATTGAAACGAGTCACAATTATTCCATTTACTAAACCCATAATTGTGCCAACTGATGCAGTAATAAATAATGCCATCAAAAGAGAGGTATTAGGATAATGAATAAAAACAAAACCTATTGTGATTGCGGCAAATGCTAAAATTGACCCAATTGAAATATCTACATGCCGGCAAATAATAACCATCATTTGACCCATCGCCATAACTAAAATTAAAGGGATTGCCAAAAACACTGCTCTCCAACTGTCAATTGTTAAAAATCGAGAATCAATAATTGAAGCAGTTATAACTACTATAATAATTATAGAAAATATACCAAGCTCCCTAATTCTTAAAAATTTATCAAAAATACTCATGCGCTGATTGCAAATTTCATTATAGTTTCCTGACTAGCGTCTTTATTATCTAAAATTTTAGTAATCTGCCCCTCTCTCATCACTACTATCCTATGAGCTAATGACAAAATTTCTGGAAGCTCAGATGAAATTAGAATAATTGCTGTACCCATAGCAGCTAGTTGATTAATAATTTCATACATTTCAGATTTTACCCCTACATCAACTCCTCTTGTTGGCTCATCTAATATTAAAATACTAGGATTAGATAATAACCATTTAGAAATTATACATTTTTGTTGATTTCCACCTGACAGTTCCTGAATTAATTGTCTTCCGGAAGTTAATACAATATTAAATTTATTAATATATTCTTCTGATTTTGTTGATACAGATCGCTTGCTTATTAAGCCAAATTTATTTGAAATTTCACTAGGTATCGCAGATGTAATATTATCCTCAACAGCAACTGATCCAAAAATACCCATTTGCTTCCTATCTTCAGGAACATAGGCAAAACCTTTTTGAATTGCTTCATGAGGAGATTTGTTTGAAATCACACTACCTTTAAAATTAATTTCACCTTCATCAAAATTTTCTGCACCAAAAATTGTTTTAGCTACCTCAGTTCTTCCAGCACCAACTAATCCTGCAAATCCTAAAATTTCCCCTTTTTTCAAATCAAAAGAAATATTTTTAAAATTTCCATACTGAGAAATATTATTAACACTTAAAATTGTCTCATTATTTTTTAGATAATCATTTTCTTTAACATCAATATCTTCAATACTTCTTCCAATCATATATTTAATAATTTCTTGATTAGAAACTTCATTAATTTTTTTAGTAGTAATTAAGTCTCCATCTCTAAAAATTGTAACTCGATCAGAGATAGCTAATTTCCTCTAACCTATGACTTATAAATATTATTGCCATTCCCTGATCTTTTAATTGTTTAACTATATCAAAAAGCTTGCCTACTTCATTTGGAGTTAGGGGGGAAGTTGGTTCATCCATAATTAAAATTTTTGAATTTTTTGATAAAGCTCCAGCTATTTCTATCATTTGTTGATCGGCTATTGATAAGCCTTCCATAATATTCTTTGGATCAATCTCTAATCCTATTGATGATAATATTTTCTCAGAGGATTTGTTAATATCTTTCCACTTAACTCTTGAAAAATTACTTCCATCCATATGTCCCATGAAAATATTTTCAGCAACAGAGAGATGGGAGAAAGATTGTGGCTCTTGATGAATTAAAGAAACTCCATTTTTTTGTGCAGCTATAGGGGTATTTATTTGTATTTTTTTATCATCAAGAAAAATATCTCCATCAGTTGGGGTATAAACACCACTTAAAACCTTAACAAAAGTAGATTTACCTGCTCCATTTTCACCAACTAGAGCATGTACTTCGCCAGGCTTTAAGTCAAAATTAACTTTTCTAAGTACATTAACTCCACTGAAAGTTTTGCCTATATTTTTTGTATATAAATTCATTTTTTATATTTAAAATTATTTACAACATAGTATTTATCAGCAAGAAAT
>JAQBWI010000041.1 GCA_027625355.1 Pseudomonadota bacterium | reverse complement strand
AAAAGAATTAGATATTAAAATGCCTATATCCTTAGAAAAAATAAAGAAAAACTATAAAAAGTTAGTGAAAATCTTTCATCCTGATGTAAATGGAAATAATAAAAATGCTGAAGAAAAATTTAAACAAATAAATGAGTCTTACAAATTGCTATTAAAAAAATTTATAAAAAAAAATGATTAATAAACCAACTAAAAAAATTAATACATTAGAATTATTTGGAACCAAATGTAATTTTGAAGTATTAGGATTTGATCAACCTACTGAGCATGTTCCTGAGATAGACTCATCCTATCGCTTTGATCCAGAAACAACTATTGCAATACTTGCTGGTTTTGCAAATAATAGAAGAGTTCTTGTGCAAGGATACCATGGAACTGGTAAATCCACTCATATAGAACAAGTGGCAGCAAGATTGAATTGGCCATGTGTAAGAGTCAATCTTGACAGTCATATTAGTAGAATTGATCTAATTGGAAAAGATGCAATAGTATTAAATGAAGGAAAACAGGTGACTGAATTTCAAGATGGTATTCTACCATGGGCATACTCCAATCCTGTAGCACTAGTTTTTGATGAATATGATGCTGGAAGACCTGATGTTATGTTTGTTATACAACGTATTTTAGAAACTGAAGGCAAATTAACCTTACTTGATCAATCAAGAGTTATTAAACCAAATAAGTATTTCAGGTTGTTTGCTACTGCTAATACAGTTGGTTTAGGGGATACTTCAGGACTTTATCATGGTACTCAACAAATAAATCAAGGTCAGATGGATCGATGGAATATTGTCACAATCTTAAACTATTTATCTAATACAGAAGAAGAGCAAATAATTTCTAATAAAATTAAGAAAATGAATAATAAAAATGGAAAAGAAATAATAAAATCAATGGTAGCAACAGCAGATTTAACTAGAGCTGGTTTTATGAATGGCGATATTTCAACTGTCATGAGTCCTAGGACAGTTTTAACATGGGCTGAAAATTACTTGATGTTTAATGATGCTGAATATGCATTTAAAATCTCATTCCTTAATAGATGTGACGAACTTGAAAGACCTATCATCGAAGAATATTTTCAACGCTCATTTAGTATTGATATTTCAGATGCAAAGGTAGCTAATGTTAAAGAGTGAAGAAATTTTAGAGCAATTTAAAAAATCTCTTACAGCAACAACCAAATCTATTAGTCAAAATACTCTCGTTGAAATAAATTTCACAAAAGAAAACTCTTCTATAGAAGGTAATCTTATAAATCTGCCAGAACCCAATATTGAAAGTTTAAAAAAAAATTTAACTTACATAAGAGCTGAAGCAGATGCACTTGCTCTAGAATTTAGATTTCATTCTAAAGAAATACATAATAGTTTTATTGATGATAATGATATGGCAAATGAAATTTTTAATGCTGTTGAACAATCAAGAGTAGAGGCAAAAGGATCGATCTCTTTTAAAGGTATAAAATCAAATATTACTAAAAAACATTCACTAGATTTAAAAAAAAAATCTCTAGATGATGAGAATAATATTTCTGAAGCATTCAAGTATGTTGCTTATGAACAATTTTTAAATATAGATTTAGGCAAAAATAATGAAAAAAATAGAAAAATTATCAAACAAAAAATTGGAGATAATTTTAAGACAGTTTTTGAAGACTTAAAAAAAAGTATAGATAATCAAGAAGCTTTTGGGTCAAAGATTAAAAAATACTTAGATGATTATGACTTATATGAAAAAAATCAACACAGAAACAATTCAGATGATATAAATCAAGATGATGATGTAAATTCAGATGAAAATAAAAATAATGATGATAACAATCAAAAAAATGATGAACAAAACCAAAGTAAAATTGAAACAGATACCAATACAGTAGATTTACAACAGTCAGTCTCTATGGAAGAAAGTGATGAGATAGGAGAAGACTCTTCCGAGGGAGAAATTGAATATTTTCCTAAGATAGAAACAAATAATAATTATGATGATTATAAATCATTTACAAAAGAATTTGATGAAGTGATTAATGCTAATGAACTTTGTGATCAAAAAGAATTAGAAAAATTACGTTATAATTTAGATAAGCAAGTTTTTACATTCCTTCCTTTGATTACTAAAATAGCAAATAGACTTCAAAGAAAACTACTTGCTCAGCAAAATAGGCATTGGGACTTTAATATGGAGGAAGGTTTTTTAGATACTTCTAGATTATCCAGAATTATTGCCAATCCTCAAAATAAGCTATCATATAAAAAAGAAAAAGAAGTTGAATTTAAAGATACTATTGTTTCTCTATTAATTGATAACTCAGGATCTATGAGGGGTCGCCCTATTACAGTGGCAGCACTGTGTAGTGACATTCTAGCAAAAACACTTGAGAGGTGTCAAATTAAAACAGAAATACTAGGTTTTACAACAAAAGCTTGGAAAGGTGGAGAATCTAGAGAAAAATGGATTAAAGAGCAAAAACCAAGCAACCCAGGCAGATTAAATGATCTTAGACACATAGTATACAAATCTGCTGACTCTCCCTCTAGAAGGTCAAAACAAAATTTAGGCCTACTTTTGAGAGAAGGAATTTTAAAAGAAAATATTGATGGTGAAGCTCTAATGTGGGCGAACAGTAGGTTAAAAAAAAGACAAGAAAAAAGGAAAATATTAATTGTCATAAGTGATGGAGCTCCTGTTGATGACTCAACCTTATCTGTAAATCCAGGCAATTATCTTGAAAAAAATTTAAGAGAAGTAATATATCAAATTGAAAAAAATAAAGAAGTTGAACTAATAGCAATTGGGATAGGTCATGACGTTTCTAGATATTATTCAAAAGCTATAACAATAATGGATGTAGATCAATTAGGGGAAGTTCTTCTTGAAGAACTATCTGAGATATTTCATATTAACTAAGCCATTCTTTTTCTGCATCATCTAAATTATCATTATCTATTGCATTTCTAATATCGCTCATTAATTTGTTCATAAAAAAAATATTATGTGCTGTAACAAGCTGTAGACCTAATAATTCATCAGCTTTAAATAAGTGGTGAATATACGCTAGCGTGTAACTAGAACAAGTAGAGCATTTACAAGTTTCATCAATTGGTGATATTTGATTTGTATACTTTTTATTTTTTATATTTATTTTACCCACTTTACCTTTTGTGAGAGCTGAACCATGTCTTGCCAGTCTTGTAGGGCTAACGCAATCAAAAGTATCAACGCCACTTTTAACTAAACTCCAAATATCTCTTGGATCACCAATACCTAAAAGATGAATGGGGTTCATATGACCTAATTTTGGTGCTGTAAAATTTACCACTCTATACATTTCTTCTTTTGAGGAGCCTAAGCTACCTCCAATGGCTATCCCAAATGTATCAATTTTGTTTAAATTAAAATCAATACTTTCCTCTCTGAGATCATCATAGATACCCCCTTGAACAATTCCATATAATTTTTGTTCGCCAGCAGATCCATATCCTGATTTATATAAAATGTCCGAAGCAAAGCGATTATATGATCTAGTTGCCCACCTATGACTTCTTTTCATAGAACTGTTTGTATAAGCTTTATCGACATGAAAAGGTGTGCACTCGTCAAAAACCAAAATTAAATCAGCACCGAGATTTCTTTGTATTTCAATTGATTTTTCAGGAGACAATAATTTATATGCCCCATCAACATAGGACTTAAATAGACTTCCCTCTTCATTTATATTCAACAAACTTTTATTTCTTTTAATATTTGAACTTCCCTTTATTTCATCTGCAACAGAACCATGACCTAATGAAAATATCTGAAAACCTCCACTGTCTGTTAACATTGGGCCATCCCAATTAATAAATTTATGCAAACCTCCGTGATTAGCAATCACTTCACTGCCAGGTTGAAGCATCAAATGATAAGTATTAGAAAGAATAATCTGGGTATTGTTTTTCTTGGCTTCATTTGTGGTAAATGATTTTAAAGCGCCCTTAGTTGCACAAAAAATAAATGCGGGCGTATTAATTTTACCATGAGGGGTAGATATTGTTCCTATTCTAGCTTTAGAGTTTTTTGAAAATTTTTTAATACTCCAAGCAAATTTAGTCATTATTTTTTGGTAAAAATAATTTAGAAAAATACATAAAAGGTGTATCTACAAAAGCTATGAATATTCTAAGTACATAAGTTCCAAAAATATATATCATTATTACATTATAGAGGGTTTCTGGATTAGGGTTTAAAATAATCCAAGCTAATAAACTAAAAATAGTGTTATCAACTAATGAAGATAATATTGTAGAAAGATTATTTCTTAACCATAAATAACGATTTTTGGTAATATTTTTAATAGTAGAGTAAATCCAAACATCAAAATATTGACTAGCTAAATAAGCTATCATACTTGCTATAAAAAATCTCGACATTGGAGTAAAAACATTTGCTAAGCTATCTTGAGACCAGTCATTAGCAGACGGTTTAAACCCAATTGTGATGAGCATAATTACTGTCATAAAAAGAAAACCTGCGAAACCTATAAGAACATTTTTTCTTGCTTTTTCTTTACCAAAATGTTCAGACAAAATATCAGTACATAAAAATGTTGATGCAAATAATACAGTTCCAAGTGCAACAGGTTCTGGTGAATAAAAAAAATCAACTGTCTTCAAAACTTGTATATTACCAATTATTACTGCTAATGCCGAGTAAACATAAAGACCTACATAACCAAATAACTTTAAAAAAAATAATATTGATAAAAAACAAAACAATAACATTATTAACCAAACTACAAATGTGTTCAATGAACCCAGATATGACGTAAAAATAATGAAGAAATCCATTAAGGATTAGTTGATTTTACTTAAAATTGTTTTTTTTAATTTCTTAGCTTTTTCAGGCAGTTTACTATTTGGAGTTGAAACTAAAAAATCATCAAGGCCACCTTTTTTTTCAACAGTTCTTATTGTGCTTGCAGCAACTTTTAATTGAATTTTTTGACCAAGTTTCTCACTTATAAAGGTTATATTTTGAAGATTTGGAAGAAATCTTCTTTTGGTTCTATTTTTGGCATGACTCACATTATTACCAGTTTGGAATGATTTTCCAGTAAGTTCACATCTCATAGCCATAATGAAAAGGGTTAGTAAATATATCTGGTTAATTGTCAAGCAGAGTTAGGTAATAAAATTTTCACAAACATAAGTAGGGGTAAAATTCCATTTTTTGCTATTTTTTATATCATTTAGGCCTATTTGAGGTCCATTTACAAATAAATCTTTATGAATACCACTTGATATCAAAACACTATCGATATTAAAATTATTTGCTCCCAAAATATCGTGGTCCAATGAGTCTCCGATTGCCACAATTTTTGATTTATTAAAATCTTCAATTTTTTTACAAGATGCTTTGTAAATTTCTTTAGAGGGCTTGCCAAGAATAACAACCCTTCCTCCCATATGGTCGTATAAATCAGCGATAGCACCCATGCAGTATGTGTTTTTATCATTATTTTTTTCAATAGTAACAAAATCTGGGTTTGCACAAAACATTAGTAAATTCATATCTACAGCATCTTTGAGAATTGGAATATAATCTATAGGCTCAGTGTTTTCAAAGGGTGTACAGGCAAGAATAAAATTAGCATCATTAACTTTTGATACAAAGTTAAATTTTTCTAAGCCATTTCTAAATTCTAAACCGTCTTCCTTAGATTTATCATAAATATGAAAACAATTTTTTAAATCATTTCCATATTTATAAATAGATGTTTCTATCTCTTGCCATATCATTTCTCCACTTGTCATTACTTCTATAAAATGATTTTTATCAAAACCTAAACTCTTCAATCTACTAATTGAACTAGTTTTTCTTTTTGAGGAATTTGAAATAATAATTAATTTTTTATTTTCTATAATTAATTTTTCTACAGAATTAATTGCATGGTCATATCCTTTGTAACCATCGTGCATTACTCCCCATTGATCTAATATAAATACATCATAAAGTGAGACAATGTCAGTAATGCTTTCTATTATTTTTGACATTAAGAAGATTTACCAACTGCTTCAGATATATTTTTATAACCATCAGTTAAAACTAGACTGTTAAGTTCCGTAATAATTTTACTAACAACTTTTGGGCCCTGATATACTAGGGCGGTATATAGTTGAACAAGACTTGCTCCAGCTTTAATCTTTTCATAACACTCATTACCATTGGTGATCCCCCCTACTCCAATCAAAGGAATTTGACCATTTGTAAGTGAGTACATTTTTTTTAAAATTATAGTAGAATCAATAAATAGAGGTTTCCCGCTTAAGCCACCTACTTCATTTTTATATAAAGAAGTTAATGTATTAGAGCGTTTAAGCGTTGAATTTGAAATAATTAAACCATTTACATTATTTGCAAGTGACATAAGTGCGATATCTCTTAATTGCTCATCCTCTAAATCAGGAGAGATTTTTATAAATATTGGTTTATTATTCAATTGCTCAATCTCATTTTGTTTGTGTTGAATTTTTTTTACTAAAGTTTCAATTCTACCACGAAGTTGTAAGTCTCTTAAACCTGGTGTATTTGGAGAAGAAATATTAATTGTTATATAGTTTCCAAAATCACTAAGTTTATCAATACAAAAAAGATAATCATCAATATCATTCTCAGTAGATTTATTTTTACCAATATTAATACCAACAATTCCGCTTAAATACTGACTGCTATAAAATGATTTTAAATTTTTTAAAATTTTTTCACTTCCATAATTATTAAAACCGAGATGATTTATTACTGCTTCGTCCTCCTTTAATCTAAAGACTCTAGGCTTTGGATTTCCTTTTTGAGGTCTTGGTGTAATTGTTCCAACTTCAACAAATCCAAATCCATAAGACAGCATTGACTTAATAACTTCAGCATTTTTATCAAACCCAGCTGCTAATCCTATAGGGTTTGCAAAATCTATACCCAAAATAGTTTGTTTTAATGAGTTAAATTCTTCAGCTTTTTTTCCATATATTGTTAAGTTTAATTTTAATAATTTAATTGTTAATTGATGTGCGCTTTCTGGAGGAAGTAATTTTAATAAATTAATTAACATTCTTTATCATTCGTGAAAATTAACCTTCTCCTCTATTATTTTAATAGTTTCTTGAAGTCCGTAAAGTTTAATAAATGATCCTAACCTTGGTCCCTGTTCTTGCCCTAATAACACTTGATAAACTAATTTAAAAAAATCTTTTAAATTTTCAAATTGATGTTTTTTACCAACTTCATAAAGTAAAGTTTGAATTTCTTCAGCGCTATTTGTCTCGGAAATCTCTAATTTTAAGACTTTAAGCATATCTTGAAAAACAATTTTATTATCACTGTTAATTTCTAAATATTTTTTGTTTGGTAAAACAAAATCATTATAATAATTTATTGCGTAATCAATCAATTTATCAAACTCTGGATTTGATGATGGACTTAAATTTGAATCATATTGATTTATAAAACTCCATATAATTTCTTTATCATCTGTATTGCATATACTAACAAGATTAGTGAGTGAATTAAAAGTAATATCTGATTTAAAGAGTTTTGGATTACCAGCATGTATATGCCATATTGGGCTATCTATTTTTTTAATAGGCTCCAATTTATCATAACTATTATAATGAGCTATATAGTCATCAACTGTTTTAGGAATAACATCAAAAAAAAGCTTCTTCGCAGATTTTGGTTTTTGAAACATATACAATGACAAACTCTCAGGCGGCCCATATCTCAACCATTCATCAACACTAATACCATTACCAATAGATTTTGATATTTTCTCTCCTTTTTCATCTAGAAAAATTTAATAAATTAAATTTACAGGAGCCTTTTTTCCAATAGTTTTACAAATCCTTGAAGCAAGATCAACGCTTTCAGTTAAATCCTTTCCACACATTTCATAATCTACTCCAAGCGCCATCCATCGCATAGCCCAATCTACTTTCCATTGTAATTTACAATTTCCACCAGTTACTAACACTTCAACTTTTTTTTGATTCAATGGCTCGGTATAAATTATACTTTTACTTTTAGGCCTATATTCATCTATTTTAACTTGTAAAACATCCCCTGATTTTTCACTAATTGGTAAAAAAGGACTATAAGTACTTTTTCTCTCTTTTCTTAAAGTGGGCAAAATTATCTCGAGAATTTTTTCATAATTCTCTAAGATTTCAATTATAGTGTTATCAAAAAAACCAGATTTATAACTTTCAGTTGAACTTACAAAATCATATTCAAACTCAAACGCATCTAAAAAAGACTTTAATTTTGCGTTGTTATGATGTCCAAAACTTTCATATTTTTCAAATGGATCTGGAATAGAAGTTAAAGGCTTACCGATATGCTCACTCAACATTTTTTTGTTAGGAACATTATCTGGGACTTTTCGTAATCCATCCATATCATCTGAAAAAGTAATCATTTTTGTAGGACAGTCTATTAATGCCATAAATGCGTTTCTTACCATTGTTGTTCTCACAACTTCTCCAAAAGTACCTATATGTGGCAATCCTGAAGGCCCATATCCTGTTTCAAGTAAGATATGTCCTTTTTTAGGAATTTTAAAATTCGCCAACCCGCCATTTCTTTTTAATATTTGCTGCGCTTCCTTAAAAGGCCAAGATTTTAAATCATTGAAGTTTTCAATATTAATTTTATTCATTGTAATTTGCTTTTATTCTTATTTTTTTACCCAATAACAATTTTAATGAGTTTATGAAATTAAAAGATTCCTCATTCAATTTTCCAAAAAAATTTTTCTCAGTTAATATTATCTCATCGACAATACTTTCAATAATATTGATACCTTCCTTGGTTAAAATTAATCTATTAGACCTTTTATCATTAGAGGTCATTTTTT
>JAQBWI010000040.1 GCA_027625355.1 Pseudomonadota bacterium | reverse complement strand
AATAACATTTTTTTCTAAAATTATTTCATCCTCTGTCAGAAAATTTCCTTCATTCGCAGTTACAGATATTTTTTGTTTCTTGCTATTTATAGAAAATTTTGGCTCTGAAATGTCTGATGTTTTTTTATTAATATAAAGTTTATTTTCAGAATTATCATTTGATTCAAAAAAATTAAGTGAAAAAATAAACAAAATGAAAAAAATAAAAATAAAAGAGACTATTAAAAATACCCTCTTATTTAATGATAATAAAAAATTCAACTTAACTACTCAATCTTAATAAATCGTGGATATGGATTATTCCAATTGGTTTATTTTTTTCACATATAAATAAGTTTGTAATTTTTTTTGTATTCATTATGTTCAGGACTTCGCCTACAAGCATATTTTTATTACCCGTAGTTGGTTTTTTTGTCATAATTTCAGAGGCTGTAAGATTAAACAAATTGTTATTCATTTTTTTTCTCAAATCTCCATCTGTAATTATGCCTATTAATTTTTGTCTTTTATTTGTAACTCCTACACAGCCAAAACTTTTTTTAGTCATTGTAATTAATGTCTTTGTCATTTTATCTGTTTCTTTAGCAAGGGGTAAAGAATTACCAATGTGCATAATATCAGATATTATTTTCAAATCTTTTCCAAGGTTTCCTCCTGGGTGAAATTTTCTAAATTGACTACTTTTAAAGCCTTTTAATTCTAGAAGTGCCATAGCTAAACAATCACCAATAACTAATGACACTGTTGTTGAGCTAGTAGGCGCTAAATTTAAAGGGCATGCTTCTATAGGTTTTTTATAAACTATACCAATTGTTGAATTTTTATTTAGTAAACTTTTTGAATTGCTAGAAATACTAATTAGAGGAATTGCAAATCTTTTTGAATAATTAATAATATTGTTTAACTCAGAGGTTTCACCTGAATTTGAAATTGCTAAAAGACAATCATTTTTTTTTATACCACCTAAATCTCCATGGCTTGCTTCTGTCGCATGCATAAAATAAGAGGGTGTTCCTGTAGATGTTAAAGTCGCTGCAATCTTATTCCCAATATGTGCACTTTTGCCTATACCAGTTATAATAACTCTGCCTTTTACCTTGCTCAATATCATAACTGCTTTATAAAAATTATCATTGAAAATTTTAGAGAGGTTCTGAATTTCTTTAATTTCAGTTGAAAGAGTTTTTTTAGCTCTATTGATTATTTTCTTTTTTATCATCCTAATGCTTAAATATATCGACATCATGCCAACCATATAAATCTAGATTTGTTCGATGAGATATAAATTCAAAACATGCGTTGGCTAGATTTATTCTGTCTTCACGCACAAGTATTGAATCTAATTTTTTCTTAATTTTGTGAAGGTGTAAGACATCTGATGCAGCATATTCTTTCTGATCTTTAGAGAGTTTACCACCCCAATCTGAAGATTGCTCAACTTTAGAAATTGTTTCATTTAATAATTCTCTGCATAGATCTTTATACCCATGTTTATCGGTATATGTTCTAGCAAGTTTAGAGGCAATTTTAGTACAGTATATATTTTTAATATTTATGTCGTAAGTATGTTTCAACACCGCAACATCAAATCGAGCGAAGTGAAAAATTTTTTGAACTTTAACATTATTTAGCAATTTTAATAAATTTTTAGGTTTTTTTCTTAAATCTATGATTTTAACTAGATGACAAGTACCATTACCACTAGATAGCTGAACCAGACACAGTCTATCTCTTGCTGGGTTTAAGCCCATAGTTTCAGTGTCAATTGCAACAAGATTACCTAAATCTAAACTTTCAGGTAAATCATTTTCATAATACTTTATTTTCATTAGCAATTTATTTATTCTTTATTTCAAATAATTAAGTTGTTATAGCATCAAACTTTATAAAAATCATGAAATCTATAATTATATTTGGTGGATCAGGTTACGTTGGAAAAAATTTAATAAGGTCTTTTGTTAAAAAAGGCTTCAAAATCATTATTCCTTATCAAAGGCAAATTGATGAAGCTAATTTTAGACTTTTCGGGTCAGTTGGACAAATAATACCTTTTCACTTCACCTCACTAAAAAATTCTAAACTTTTATCTGTCCTAAAAAATGCTGATATATGTATTAATTTAAAAACCACATGGGACTCTAAAGAGTCATATTTAGAAAAATCGATTTATAAATTTAACGCTGAATTGATTGAGATTATTAAGGAGTCAAACTCGATTAAAAAGTTCATTTTTTTCTCAGGTTTAGGAACCGAAAGACGATCAACTTTACGCAATGAAATAATTTCAAAAACTGAGGAGTTAATCTCTAAAGAATTAAAAAATTCAATTATTATTAGACCAAGTGTTATTTTAGGAAATGGAGATCAGTTTCTCTCTAGCCTTTTACCAATTTTTAAAATGTCTTTTTTTATCCCTCTTTTTGGAAATGGAAGTAAAAAATTTCAACCTGTTTTGATAGACGATATAGTTGATTTCATATTAAATTTAATTGATTTGTCAAATTTAGATGAGAGATTGTTTGAACTCGGAGGTCCTGATGTTTTTACCTATAAAGAATTTTATG
The DNA here is from genome assembly GCA_027625355.1 of Pseudomonadota bacterium. Classification (GTDB taxonomy): domain Bacteria; phylum Pseudomonadota; class Alphaproteobacteria; order HIMB59; genus CACPNW01. Next base: position 6,756 of record JAQBWI010000040.1, on the reverse strand, counting down.
CTCTTATTGCAGATTCAATGAATAAAAAAAGAGTATTGGTCCCTGTCCCTATGCCAATTATTAAGCCAATTGTTGGGATAGGTGAAAAAACCCCATTTTTTCCTTTAAACTTAGAACAATTGTCTCTCTTTGACTCAGACAATATTTTAAATAATCATGAAAAAGGCTTTGATTATGTTAAAATCTTGCCTAGAAAAGTAATTTCAGCGGTAAAAAAATCCTTATAAACATTAAATTTTTCCACAAACAGTACCATAGTTGTACTAATTAAAAGTTTTTTCTATTTATTTTCGATTATATATTGTTTATTGCATTTATTTTTAAAAAATAAAGTAACAGAAATGTACAAATGTTAAAATTTACTTCAATTGATAAAGAAAACCCGAGTAAAACTGACTCAAAAGTCAGGTCTAAAAATTTTGATGAAATCTATGCCAATTTTGCAAAACAAAAAGCTGAAGAACAGGCGTCCAGATGTTCACAGTGTGGAGTTCCTTTTTGCCAAGTACATTGCCCACTTCATAACAATATCCCAGATTGGTTAAAATTAACTGCAGAAAATAGATTAGAAGAAGCTTATCAATTATCAAGCTCGACAAATAATATGCCTGAGATTTGTGGAAGAATATGTCCACAAGATAGGTTGTGTGAAGGAAATTGTGTCATTGAACAATCAGGGCATGGAACTGTTACGATTGGTTCAATAGAAAAATATATTACTGACACTGCTTGGGATAAAGGATGGGTAAAAACTTTTCAACCAAGTGTTCAAAGAAAAGAAACTATTGGAATTATTGGAGCAGGTCCTGCAGGGCTCGCTGCAGCTGAAGAATTAAGAAAATTAGGTTATCAAATAACAATCTATGATCGTTATGATAGAGCAGGAGGCCTTCTCATTTATGGCATTCCTAATTTTAAATTAGAAAAAGAAATTGTTCAAAGAAGAACAAAATTATTAGAAGACAGTGGTGTTGAATTTAAGTTAAATTTTAATGTTGGTAAAGATAAAACGTTTAATAAATTGAGAGAAGAGCATCAGGCCATAGTTATTGCTACTGGAGTTTATAAATCAAGAGATATAAATCTTAATAAAAAAAATTATTCTAATGTAATTCCTGCATTAGATTATCTTACGACTAGTAACAAGGTGGGGCTCAAGGATAAAATAGAAAATTTTGATAATGGCTTACTTAATGCTCTCAATAAAAATGTTGTCGTTGTTGGAGGTGGAGATACTGCAATGGATTGTGTGCGAACTGCTGTTCGACAAGGAGCTAAAGATGTAAAATGTCTTTACCGAAGAGATAAAAATAATATGCCAGGATCTCAAAGAGAGGTTGAAAACGCCATAGAAGAAGGTGTTGATTTCAATTGGCTCACTTTACCAATACAATATCAAGGTAATGGCAAACTGGATCAAGTCAAAATTCTAAAAATGGAACTTGGATCTCCTGATGAAAGTGGCCGAAGAAAACCTGAGATAAAAAAAGATAGTGAAGAGATACTTAATGCGGATTTAGTTATTGAAGCTTTAGGTTTTGAGCCTGAAGATTTACCAACAATGTTTGATGAACCTTCTTTAAATGTAACACAGTGGGGAACAATAAAGGTGGATTATAAAAACCTAATGACATCGCTTGATGGTGTCTTTGCGGCTGGTGATATCGTTAGAGGGGCGAGTTTAGTTGTCTGGGGAATTAAAGATGGAAGAGATGTGGCTAATCATATTCACAATTATTTAAAAAATAATAATCAAGCAAATAAAAGAGTTGTGAATGAGTAATTTTATAAAAAATTGGTATAAAAACAAAAAAATTTTAGAAGATAATCATGTCTATAATGAATTAGATGAGCATTCATCTTGTGGCGTTGGTCTTATTGCGTCTTTAGATGGAAGTCCCAAGCGTGAAATTGTTGAGATGGGAGTACAAGCTCTCAGAGTGCTTTATCATAGAGGTGCCGTTGATGCAGATGGCAAAACAGGAGATGGCGCAGGAATTCAACTCAGCATTCCTAAAGATTTTTTTATTGATAAAATTAAACGCACAGGTCACTCGCATAACGACATGCCATTTGCAGTAGGAATGATTTTCTTACCAAGAACTAATTTTGCTGCCCAAGAAAAATCACGTACAATTATTGAATCGGAGATAATTAAAGAAGGATTAAAAATTCATGGATGGCGCCATGTCCCAATTGATTCTTCTATTATTGGGGAAAAAGCAAAAGCAACAAGACCTGAAATTGAACAAATTTTAATTGGCAATGATAGATTTGAAGACGAAAAGAATTTTGATAATTTACTGTTTATAATTCGTAAAAGAATTGAAAAACAAATTCGAGCAAATAATATTAATGACTTTTATATCTGCTCACTTTCTTGCCAATCTATTGTCTACAAAGGTATGTTTTTGGCTGAACAATTATCTAATTTTTACCCTGATATACAAAATGAAAATTTTACTTCAAAATATGCTGTCTATCATCAACGTTATTCCACAAATACATTTCCTACTTGGTCACTTGCACAACCATTTCGTGTCATTGCGCATAATGGAGAAATTAATACATTAAAAGGTAATAAAAATTGGATGGCAGCTCATGAACCAAGATTAGAACATCAAAATTTTGGCAACTCAATCGAAGATTTAAAACCTATAATTGATGCAGATGCTTCTGACTCTGCTGCATTAGATTCAACTATAGAGCTTCTTGTAAAATCGAATAAATCTTTACCAATGGCAAAAATACTAACGATACCTGAAGCATGGTCACATCGTAGAGATTTTTCTCAAAAACTTAAAAACTTATATGCTTATGCTACTGCTGTAATGGAAGCATGGGATGGTCCTGCTGCAATTTGCGGTGCTCATGATGATTGGGCAATTGCAGGGATGGATAGAAATGGACTTAGACCAATACGATACACATTAACTTCAGATTACTTAATTGCAGGTTCTGAGACAGGAATGGTTGTACTACCAGAGAATGAAATTGTTGAAAAAGGACGAGTCGGACCTGGTCAAATGATAGCCATTAATTTTAAAGAAAAGAAATTTTATTCTGACTCAGAAATAAAAAAACACTTATCGGAGATAAAGCCTTTTGGAGATTGGACGAAAAACATAACGCATATTGATAAGCTTGTTAAATCAGTTGATGAAGAGCTTAGAGAAATTGATGGTCATGATTTAAGACAACGAATGTCCTCGTTTGATTGGTCAATGGAAGATATGGAACTTATTCTTCATCCGATGATAATGGAGCAGAAAGAAGCCACAGGATCAATGGGCGATGATTCTCCTTTAGCAGTCTTGTCAAAAAAATATAGAGGGCTTCATCATTTCTTTAGACAAAACTTTAGTCAGGTAACAAACCCTCCAGTTGACTCGTTGCGTGAAAGAGTTGTGATGTCACTTAGAACAAGAATTGGAAATCTAAGCAATATTTTAGATGAAGATGAAAAACAGTGTGATCATCTACAGCTAAATTCACCGGTTTTATCGATCAATCAATTTAAGACGATGAGGCAGTACATGAAAGATACAGTGAAAGTTCTTGATACAACAGTGGATATAACTGATCCTAATAATAATTTTGAAAAAGCATTACTTGATCTTAATCGCCAAGCTGAGGAAGCTGTTAGAGAAGGATATGTTCATATTATTTTAAGTGATAAAAATTTATCTAAAAATAATGTTGCCCTACCTATGATTTTAGCAACAAGCTCAGTACACTCTCATCTAATTAAAAAAAGTTTAAGAACATACATTTCATTGAATATTCAATCTGCGGAATGTTTAGATGTTCATTATTTTGCTGTATTAATCGGTGTTGGAGCGACGAGTATAAATGCCTATGTTGCTCAGCAAGCAATAGCGGAGCGTCACAAAAAAGGATTATTTGGATCGCTATCTTATGATCAGTGTGTGGAGAGATATATTAATTCAATAAACAATGGGTTACTCAAAACGATGAGCAAGATGGGTATCTCCGTTATTAATTCTTATAGAGGAGGATGTAATTTTGAAGCAATTGGATTGAGTCGTAATTTAATGAGTCAATTTTTCCCTTCGATGAGTTCCAAAATATCAGGAATTGGCATTTCAGGAATTGAGAAACGTTCTCTTGCAGCTCATGCAAAAGCTTTTGATGATCAAGTTACGACATTACCCGTAGGAGGTTTTTATCGATATAGATTTGGAGGAGAGCAACATGCGTTTGAAGCAAAATCAATTCATATGCTTCAGTCGGCAGTTGGTAATAAAAATTATTCGCTGTTTAAAAAATATTCAGAGATGATTGATGGTATGTCACCAATTAATATTAGGGATTTACTCAGTTTTAAATCGGATAATAAAAAACTAAATATAAGTGAGATTGATTCTGCTCAAGAAATTAGAAAACGATTAGTAGCTCCTGGAATTTCTCTTGGTGCATTAAGTCCTGAAGCACATGAAACGTTATCTATAGCGATGAATAGAATTGGTGCAAAGTCAGACTCTGGTGAGGGTGGTGAAGATGCTAGCCGCTTTAAATTAAGACCAAACGGAGATAATCCGTCATCACGAATAAAACAGATTGCTAGTGGAAGATTTGGTGTAACAGCTGAGTACCTTAATAACTGTGATGAAATTGAAATTAAAGTTGCTCAAGGAGCAAAGCCAGGTGAGGGAGGTCAATTACCTGGCGGTAAGGTGACAGAGTTAATTGCAAAGTTAAGGCACTCTACAAAAGGAGTGACTCTTATTAGTCCTCCGCCGCATCATGACATTTACTCCATCGAAGACCTTGCTCAATTAATTTATGATTTAAAACAAATTAATCCAAGAGCTAAAGTATGCGTGAAACTCGTAGCGCAATCAGGCATTGGAACAGTTGCTGCTGGTGTTGCTAAAGCAAAAGCAGATGTAATTTTAATTTCTGGTCATAATGGAGGAACTGGTGCTAGTCCACAAACAAGCATCAAGTATGCAGGACTTCCTTGGGAGTTAGGATTAAGTGAAGTGCATCAAGTTTTATCATTAAATAATTTGCGCGATAAAGTAATTCTCCGAACCGACGGCGGATTAAAAACAGGTAAAGACATTGTAATAGCAGCAATGCTCGGTGCAGAAGAATACGGTATTGGCACAGCAAGTTTGGTAGCAATGGGTTGTATTATGGTCAGACAATGTCACTCTAATACGTGCCCAGTTGGTGTTTGTTCCCAAGATGAAAAACTGCGAGAAAAATTTACAGGTACACCAGATAAAGTTATTAACCTTTTCACCTATATTGCTGAAGAAGTTCGTGAAATATTAGCTGAACTTGGTTTTAAAACATTGGATGAAATTGTAGGACGTGCTGATTTATTATATCAAGTAAGCAGAGGAAGTGCAGACCTAGACGATTTAGATTTAAACCCAATCATTCAAACAATTGAATCATCGGTGGGTGAGTACAATAATAAAAAAGATAATATCACTAAGGTATCTGATAGCTTAGATTTAAAAATGATTGAAGATCTTGAACCTTTATTTACTTCGCGTCAAAAAACACAGTTAAGTTATAATATAAAAAATACGGACAGAGCTCTTGGAACAAGACTTGCTTCGGAAATTACAACTAAAATTGGCATGAATGTTTTAGAAGAGGATCAAATCACTATTAATCTAAATGGATCAGCCGGACAGTCTTTTGGGGCTTTTAGCGTAAAAGGAACAACATTAAAAATTTCTGGTGACGCCAACGACTATGTTGGTAAGGGTTTGTCAGGTGGTAAACTAATTATTATTCCTCCTGAAATCTCTTCTCTAAAATCAAATCAAAATGTAATTATTGGTAATACGTGTCTTTATGGTGCAACAAAAGGAACTCTTTATGCTGCAGGTAAAGTAGGAGATCGTTTTGCTGTAAGAAATTCTGGAGCTCATGCGGTGATTGAAGGGTGTGGGGATAATGGTTGTGAATACATGACAGGTGGAAGTGTTGTTATCTTGGGAGAAGTTGGAAATAACTTTGGAGCAGGGATGACAGGAGGAATGGCTTTTGCTTATGATAAGGAAGGAACATTACCTCTTCGTATTAATTTGGACGATGTTTTTTATCAGCAACAAATGACACCGTATTGGGAAAGTGTTCTTTATAATAAAGTTCAACATTATTTCATTGAAACTAATTCTCAACATGCAAAAGAAATTTTAGATAATTGGGACCGGAATAAATATTTATTCTGGCAAATTATTCCAAAAGAGATGGTGAATAAATTTGAAGAGCCTGTATTAGTTGAAACAACTAAAACTGCATAGTTAATTATACTCCTCGTAAATCTTTTCTCTTTCTTGTTTCTTTATTCCTTTTGTCCTTTCAATGAAATCATTTCTTTGTTCTCGTGTTTTAAATATAAAAAACACACAGTGTCACTACTATGATAAATAGCTTTTAATTCATAATCAATTTGAGAGAGCTCTTCAGGAATATTAGCTTTAATACAAATCATTATGATTATATACTAGCAATAAGAAGAGATGTTAAAATAATTAATTAAATTAATAATTTTTTTATTGCATATTCTAATTTTTCTAGATCTTTAATAGAATTGTATAGTTGAAAAGAAATCCTAGCAAAACTTTTATTTTCCCATGGAATTATAGGTATTTCAATTTTATAATTTTTATATAATTTTCTTTGAAACTCAATTTCCTTAACCTTTGGTATAGGTACAGCAACCATAAGAGGGGGTAAAAATTCTCTGTTTGCAAGTAAAGGCATGTT
>JAQBWI010000039.1 GCA_027625355.1 Pseudomonadota bacterium | reverse complement strand
TTAATAATTGAATTAAATTAATTAAATGAAAATTGATAAATCAGCGTTTACCACCTCCATTAAATGGCACAGCCCATACATGGCATCATTCACCTGATCAATTATTTCAAGTCATCCGTTACGGGTATAAAAAATTTGATCCAAATTATAAAGGCAAGATGTTGGGTAATGAAGATCTTAGCGAAGATGATGTTTGGTCAATACTTGAATATATTAAAAGTATGTGGCCAGAAAATATTTGAAAAAAATACGACTCTCACTTTAGTGAATAAGCCTAGTGATCTATTTTACCACCAATCACGAGAGATTTACTGCAGTCTTTACACACACCATAAATCTCTAAATTATGTTTTGCGTACTTAAAATCAGCCTGCTCACTTTGTTTTGCAAAATAGGAAGGTAAATTCTTTTGTGATAATTCACTCACTTGATCACATGTTTCACAAATTAAAAAAGAAGTAGATGTCGAGGAGTTACAATTTTTATGCTCACATGCCATATAAGAATTTTTACTCTCTATTTTGTGAACTTTACCAATTTCAATGAGTTTATCTAAAGCACGGTACACTTGAAGAGGTGCTTTAATTCCTTTTTTTTGAATATCAAAAAGAATAGCATATGCTTTTAATGGTTCTTTTGATTTTTCTAGTAAATCCAAAACTGTTTGTTGGTTGTTTGTTAATTTTTCTGCTGAAAGAGCCATACTATTTAGATATCAAATTGTGTTTATTTTTGCAACGCACGGTTTCTTTTAAATGGAATTAATGAGAGAATAAATAATGCTAATGCAGTTACAATAATTGATGGTCCAGATGCTGTATTAAATTCTAGGGAGCTAAATAGACCTATAATAACTGAGGCAATTCCTACTAAAATCGAGAGCATGACCATTTGAAATGGATTACTACTAAGACTTCTTGCACTAGCAGCAGGTATTAATAGTAGTCCCGTGATTAGTAAGGCTCCAATCATTTTTATCGAAATAGCAATTACACCAGCAAGAAGCAGAGTAAAAATAAAATTAGATACATCAGGTTTCATTCCTTCAGCAGCTGCTAAATCATAATTAACTGTTGCAGCAAATATTGATTTCCAAATATAAAACAATATTCCTAAAATAATAAATCCTCCAAACCAAATAATGAAAATATCTTCAACAGTGACGGCCAATATATCTCCAAATAATAATCCCATTAAATCAAAACGGATTGATGAAAGAAAACCAATAAGCACCAGTCCAATTGCAAGTGTAGAATGTGCTAATAGCCCAAGTAAAGAGTCCCCAGCTAATTTTGTTCTTTTTTGTAAGCTTAGCAAAAGTAATGCCACTGTTCCAGATATGATAAAGACTGATAAAGATATATTAATACTAAAAGCATAGGCCAGTGTAACACCTAGTAACGCTGAGTGAGATAATGTATCGCCAAAAAAAGATAGTCTTCGCCAAATAACAAGACATCCAAGAGGCCCAGTGACAATAGCAATTCCCATGCCAGCAATTAATGCTCGAGTAAAAAAATCATCAAACATTAATGAGATACACTTCCATCATTGTCGTGTGAATGATCATGATGATGCTGATAGTATGATAAAGTTTCTGAGTTATGTTCACCAAATAACTTTATGTATTCTGGATTTTTTACAACACTACTTGGAGTGCCAGAACAACAGATATGTCCATTTAAACAAATAACATGATCGGTAGTGGACATAACAAAATGCATATCATGAGAAATTAATAAGATACCACAGTTTAAGGTAACAGAAATTTTTTTGATAAGATTATAGAGAGCTATCTCCCCGTTATAATCAACTCCTTGAACAGGCTCATCTAATACTAATAAATCAGGTTTTTTTGCAATTGCTCTTGCTATTAGAACACGTTGAAACTCTCCACCTGATAAACTATGAATTTGATTATAGAGTAGTTTATCTACGCCTGTCATAGTTAAGGACTCAGTGATCTGCGTATTAGTAAGACTACTTGTGATTTTCATAAAATCAATGACACGCAAAGGCATCGTCCAATCAATATTAATTTTCTGTGGGACGTAGGCCATCTTGTTGGCATTGCCTGAAACCATCCCCTCATCTGCATTCATGATATTCAATATCATTTTGGCTGTTGTTGTTTTACCGGAGCCGTTGGGACCTATTAGTGTTACTATTTGACCTTGATTAATCTCAAAAGAAATTCCTCTGACAAGCCATTTAGGGGACTTATAAACACCTGCATTTTCTAATTTTACTAGTAATTTGTTTTGAGTCATTTTCTGTTTACATTATGATATGTTATATTATAACACTTTTTAATTTAACAAATCTATATCTGAAAAAAAATATTATGAAACAATATAATTATCTACTTAACTTTTTAAAAGTGACTTTTTTCTCACTTTTGCTTATTGCAACATCACCTGTGAGAGCAGAAATAAAAGTTGTTACTACTATTAAACCACTGCATTCCTTAATTGCGAATGTTATGGATGGTGTCGGTGAACCTTCATTAATAATTGAAGGTAGTACATCTCCGCATAGCTTTACATTAAAACCTTCTCATGCAAAACTTCTAGAAGAAGCTGATCTTATATTCTGGGTTGGTGAAGGTATTGAGACTTTTATGGAAAGACCTCTTGAGTCTATTGTTAAAAATGCTGAAGTTGTTGAGTTCATGGAAATTGAAAGTATTGAAAAACTAAAATTTAGAGAAGAAAGTATCTATGGCGACCATGATGATCATGACGATCACGATGATCATGATGACCATGATGAAGATCACGACGATCATGATGAAGACCATGATGACCATGACGACCATGATGAAGATCATGATGACCATGATGAAGATCACGATGACCACGATGATCATGATGATCACGACGATCATGCTGGGCACGAAGGTCACAACCATGGCGAGTTTGATGCTCACATATGGTTAGATCCAAGTAATGCCAAAGAAATGGTTCATGAAATTGCTCACGAATTAGGTGATTTAGATCCTGCTAATAAGGATAAATATGAAGCTAATGCGGAGGCAACAATTATTGCACTTGATCAACTAATTAAAGATGTCAGTAAAGATATTAATAAGGATGCAAAATTTGTAGTGTTCCATGATGCGTATCAATATTTTGAAGAGCGTTTTGGTGTCAGAGCAGCAGGGGCATTAACATTAAATACTGATGTTTTACCTGGGGCTAAGCAAATTGATGAAATTCAGGATTTAATTAAAGATAGAGGAATTAATTGTATTTTCTCTGAACCTCAATTTAATCCAAAGATTATTTCTACAATTGCAGAGGACACTAATATTAAAACAGGTGTCTTTGATCCTCTCGGAGCTAACATTAATTCTGATAAAGATCTTTACTTCAAGCTTATCAGCAATTTGGGTAATGAACTCAAAGGTTGTTAGTCTATTAATTTATAAATTCCACCTTCATCAAAGGTGGAATTTTAAACCTTTATTTTAAACAATTAAACATATGGAAAATTCTCAACAAGTACCAGTGACTGTCTTAACAGGATTTCTTGGAGCTGGAAAAACAACACTACTAAACCGAATTTTAACTGAACAACATGGTCGAAAATATGCTGTTATCGTTAATGAATTTGGTGAGCAAGGTATCGACAATGATTTAGTTGTTGATGCAGATGAAGAAGTTTTTGAAATGAATAACGGATGTATTTGCTGCACTGTAAGAGGTGATTTAATTCGTATTCTCAGCGGTCTTATGAAAAGAGCGGACAAATTAGACGCGATTATTGTAGAAACAACTGGTCTTGCAGATCCCGCGCCAGTTGCTCAAACTTTCTTTGTCGATGAAGATGTTGCGGACCGCACTAAATTAGATGCTATTGTAACTGTTGCGGATGCCGTTCACCTTAGTTCGCAATTAGAAGATCATCATGAGGCGGAAGAACAAATTGCATTCGCTGATGTGTTGTTGTTAAACAAAGTTGATCTTGTTGATGATAGCGCGCTTACGCGAGTAAAAGAACGCATTCGTAAAATTAATCCTTTCGCTAAAATAATTCAAACTACTCGCTGTGATGCTCCCCTTGATGAAGTTGTAGGGCTTAATGCATTTAGCTTAGAGCGTGTATTAGAAGTTGAGCCTGACTTTCTTGAATCAGATCACGATCACGAACACGATGATGATGTAACAAGTGTTTCGTTTGTCTCTGATACTCCTCTTGATATGGATAAATTTCAAACATGGTTTGGAGATCTTTTACGAACAAAAGGTCAAGATATACTGCGATCAAAAGGGATTCTTGATTTTCAAGGTGAAGAGGAACGATATGTATTCCAAGGGGTTCATATGTTGATGGATGCATCGCCTATGGGATCTTGGGCAGAAGGAAAAAAAAGAAGTTCCAGGATAGTATTTATAGGACGTAATCTGGATAGCATGAATCTTGAGGAAGGTTTTGAAAACTGTAAAATAGGATGATTGCAGATTTGGATCAACTTGAAGGATCTAATCAAACAGAATTAGAAAAAAATGGTGAACATTTTGAGTTTAACGCCCCTGTTACGGAAGCAGTTTCCATTGGTAATACAGTTGTTGTTGGTTTTGGTGACGGAAAAATAAGATTTTTTAAACCTGATCAAAAACCGCATGATATTCAAGCTCATTCAGGGGTGATTCTTTGTATGGTCAAAGCTGAAGATTATATTTTAACCGGAGGTGATGACGGCCGTTTTTTACAAATATCTATGGATGGAGATATAGAAGAAATTGCTAACTTTGGATCACGGTGGGTTGATTCTGTTGCTGCATACAAAGGAGACAGAGTTTGTTCTTCTGACAAAGTTGTTTATCTCTGGTCTAAAGAAAATGAAAAAAAATCTTTTACGCATCAAAGCACAATCAGTGGTGTAACCTTCAGTCCTAACGGAAAACATTTGGCAGTTTCTCGTTACGGAGGTGTCACTGTGTGGAGGCGAGGAAAAAATAAATGGAGTTCTTCAAACTATTCATGGAAAGGATCTCACGGTAAAGTAACTTTCAGTCCTAATGGAAAATATCTTGTTACATCAATGCAAGAAAATCAATTACATGGTTGGCGTTTAAATGACAAAGCTGATTTAGCAATGTCAGGATATCCAGCAAAAATTAAAAGTTTTAATTGGGTTGGAGACACCCCATACTTAGTAACCTCTGGTGCTAGTGAAGCTGTTTGTTGGCCATTTGATGGAAAAGAAGGCCCAATGGGTCGTAAACCTGTATGCGTAGCCAGTGGTGGTAAACAGTATGCGACATTTGTAGAATCTTTAACAGAAGAGAATGCTGTCTTTGTTGGTTTTAAAGATGGTTTGGTGTTGTTATCTGAAATTGATGAAAAAAAGAATTCTATTACTATTCGCAATTCAACCGGTTCAGAAGTATCAGCAATTGTAGTTTCTGAAACGCGTGCACATATTCTGATAGGTGATGTCAAAGGAAATGTGACATGGAGTTCTATCAGGCCACAACAAAATTAAAAAAAAATGTTTAATCGTAAAAAATCAAATGTAGAAAAAATAAGAAATTTAAAATTATTAATTTCTAAAAAATATCATCTATCAGATGCAACTATTATAAGTATTGCAGAGCTTGCGTGTCACGAACCAAATTGCCCTCCATTAGAAACAGTTATTACTGCCAGACTAGAAGATGGATCAATAAAAAATTGGCGTATTGCAAAAGCGATTAGTGAAATAGAAGAGTTTGAGATTAATAATCTAGAGAGTCATACTCACTAAATTTAAAGTTTACAACTTAACAACAACCTCCACCTTCACCAAGTACAACAGCAGCTGCAGCTACAGCCACATTTAGGTGGGTTTGGATTTTGATTTTTCATACAAGTTCTCTTACTATTCAAATTAATCTTTGCAAGAATATATTAAAACTAGCTTCAAAAAGGCTTATGATGAGGCAATTTGATAATACTTTCTTTTTTCAAAATTTAATAGATTAGGTGTTTTTTAACCTAATTGGGACATAAATAAAATTTATACAAATCACTTACCACAATATAAAATTAGATAATGCAATCGCTCTTTCGATCTTTTTTCACTGTCAGTTTTTATACAATTCTAAGTCGAATTTTGGGGTTTATTCGTGACATATTAATAGCACGCTTTCTTGGATCCACTGTAACATCAGATGCCTTCTTCGTAGCTTTCCGTATTCCTAATTTCTTTCGACGTGTTTTAGCAGAGGGCGCCTATAGTGCCGCACTAATCCCTGTTTTCTCCGGTATCGTTATTGATACGAAAGATGATCATGAGGCTGCAGACTTTGTTGAAAACACCATGTCATTGCTACTATTTGTTACGGTGAGTTTAACGATTATTTTCTTTTTTGGAATGCCGTATATTATTCAAATACTAGCTCCTGGATTTTCCATCAATAGTGAGGCATTTAATTTGGCTGTGTATTTTGGAAAGATAATATTTCCGTATTTAATTTTTATTTCCTTGGCAGCACACTTCACTTCTATTTTAAATGTTCATGAAAAATTTGCAGCAGGGGCATTTGCTCCTGCTATTTTAAATATTAGTTTTATTCTCTCTCTTTTTATTATTACACCCTATGTTAGTTCTGCAGGCCATGCTTTATCAATTGGTGTTTTAATAGGAGGCATAGGTCAGTTTTTATTTTTGTACCGATCAACTCTTCATTTTTATAAGCCAAAAATTATTGTACCTAAGATTAATGATAAGATTAGAAAGTTTTTTCGACTATTTTTTCCAGGAGTAATTGGCTCAGGCGTTATTCAATTGAATATTATTATAGGCACAATTATAGCTTCCTTTCTTCCAATTGGAGCTATCAGTCATTTGTATTACGCGGATAGATTAAATCAGTTACCTTTGGCTATATTTGGTATTGCACTCGGCGTTGTTTTACTTCCAAATTTATCAAAAGCTATTAAGTCCAATGATAATGAGATGGCCACCAAACTTCAAAATAAATCTCTAGAATTTGCCCTATTAATATCTATTCCCTCAGCCATTGGTCTATATGTTTTATCTTTACCTATAGTTCATATTTTATTTGAGCGAGGAGCTTTTACTCAAGAAGACACACTATATACATCTCAAGTCCTTGCATATTTTGCTCTTGGCCTTCCAGCCTATGTATTAATTAAAGTTTTAATTGTGTGTTTTTTTGCAAGAGAAGATACCAAAACACCTTTGTATATCTCCATAGTGAGTGTGATAATGAATATTATTTTATCTCTTCTTTTAATAAGTACAATGAGAGAGATGGGTATTGCTTTAGCAACGGCAATTAGTGCTTGGATTAATGCAATTGTACTTTTTATAATACTTATTATTAGACAAATATTAAATTTAGACCGTCAATTTTTAAGCAATATCCTTAAATTATTACTATGCTTCTTAGGTGTGATGGTTCTTACTTGGTATTTAGAAAGTTTATTTTTTGCTGAAGTATACTTGGTCGATACTATGACGAATATATTTTATTTATTACTAACAATTATTCTCACGGTGGTTATTTACGGGATAATAATATTTTTATTAAAAATAATAACAATTACTGATATTAAAAATTATCTTAAAAAATAAAATGGAAAAAGTAAGTAAAAGAATTTTATCAGGTGTCCAACCTTCAGGTGATTTGCATTTAGGAAATTATCTAGGGGCAATTAAAAATTTTGTCTCTCTTCAAAAAGAGTTTGAATGTTTTTTTTGTGTTGTTGATTTACATGCCATTACCGTTTGGCAAGATCCAAAAATTTTAAAGCAGAAAACAAGAGAGGTTGCAGCAGCCTTTATTGCTTCAGGTATTGATCCAGAAAAAAATACATTATTTGTTCAGTCTCAGGTTCCTCAGCATGCACAGCTGGCATGGATTTTTAATTGTGTGGCGCGGATGGGATGGTTAAATCGTATGACACAATTCAAGGATAAGGCTGGAAAAAATAGTGAAAATGTATCCGTTGGATTGTTTTCTTATCCCACCTTAATGGCTGCAGATATACTTATTTATTTAGCAACTCATGTCCCAGTAGGTGAAGATCAAAAACAACACTTAGAGCTGACACGTGATATAGCGCAAAAATTTAATAGTGATTTTAAAACAGATATATTTCCAATTCCTGAACCCTTGATTTTAGGAGCTGCAACACGTGTAATGAGTCTGCGCGATGGTTTAAAAAAAATGAGTAAATCAGATCCATCAGATTATTCTAGAATTATGCTGTCTGATAGTGAAGAAGAAATTCAAAAAAAGATTAGAAAAGCAAAAACAGATCCTTTACCTTTACCTGATAATATTGAAGATGCTAAAAAAAGACCAGAGGCAATAAACCTACTTACTATATACGCAGCTTTAAATGATTTAGAAGTGGAGAAGGCAGTAGCTAATTATGCTGGAAAAGAATTTTCTCAATTTAAAAAAGATTTAGGCGAACTTGCATCGGCTAAATTATCACCCATTTCACTCGAAATGAATAAACTAATGAAAGATGAAAAATATCTCGATTCTATAATTAGTAATGGTAAAGAGCGCGCGATAAACGTAGCTGAACCGGTATTGTCAAAAATTTATGAAATAATTGGCTTTTTTAGAGATTAATATCCCAAATTTTTGTATTTTTTTCACCAATTTTCATACTAAAGACATATTAATCACTATATAAGAAGCACATGTTTATACAAACGGAACAAACACCAAACCCACAAACTCTTAAGTTTTTACCAGGAAAAGTGGTTATGGATGAAGGGACGGCATTTTATCAAAATATTGATGAAGCTAGTGACTCGCCATTTGCAAGACGCTTATTTGCTGTTGATGGTGTCGAAGGGGTATTTTTTGGGAGTGATTTTATTACAATAACAAAAAGTGACTCCTATGAATGGCAAGTTTTGAAGCCTTCTGTTCTAGGTGGAATCATTGATCACTTCAATTCGGACGATAAAACTATTGAAAAAACTGCTGCAAAAGAGGCTGAAAAGAGTCTTGAAAAAAATGAAGATGACTCTGATATTGTTAAACAAATTAAAGAGCTGTTAGACACAAGGGTCCGTCCAGCTGTCGCAATGGATGGTGGAGATATTATTTACAATGATTTTGAAGATGGCGTAGTTTATTTAAAGATGCAAGGAGCATGTTCAGGATGCCCTAGCTCAACAGCTACACTAAAAATGGGAATAGAAAATATGTTAAAGCACTATATCCCTGAAGTACAAGAAGTAAGACCTGTAGATGCGTAATTTATTTTTATTTACTTTTTTATCTTTTTTATTTGCCTCCATTACAACAACAGCATTTGAAGACGATCAAAATAATAATAATAAAAA